>DATJTR010000666.1:0-7103 GCA_035503215.1 Pirellulales bacterium | reverse complement strand
TGGAATCGCCCGGCGAATTCGCCATCAGCTCGGCGACTTTCTGGGACAAGGTCAACAAATCGGGCGGCAAGCGTTGAGAAGGCTTGAGGCCCGCGGCACAGCGCCCTTAGTCGGTGCCTCGCGGACTCGCCTTGCAGCCTTGAGTGCCGGCGCTCGAGGGCGCCCGCACCGGGGACTGTCCCGAAGCTGCGGAGCATCGCGACGAAGCGTGGGACTGTCCCCTTTGTTCGTTGACGGTCGTTGAGCGGGTCGGCCCGGTGCCTGCCACCCAACTCCGGGCGGGGCATCACCAGTCGAGCGGCGGGCCACGGTTTACGAAACCGGGGGACAGTCCCACGCGGCTGCGCTGCGCTTGTGCCGCTTTTGGGACTGTCCCCGTTGCTGTCCCACCTCAAGCCTACAGCCTCAAGCCTTCCCGTCAATTCATCCGCGGATCGGCCGGAATGTGCTTGATGCCGAGGGTTTCCAGCAGTTGGGCTCCGCCAATCTGCTTGGCCAGGTCGAGCCAGCAGTCTTCGCTGCCGAAGACGTGGCGATCGGCGGCGGTGGTCGTCAGCCAGGCGCCGGCCCGCAGCTCGGCTTCGAGCTGGCCGGGTCCCCAGCCGGAATAGCCGACGAAGAACCGCGCCCGGCCCGGCTCGGCCGGCTCGCCCGCCGCGACCAGTTGTTCCAGCATTTCGCGGGCGGCGGTGAAGTAGACGCCGGGTATCACTTCCAACTCGGCCCAGGCGGCGGCCGAGTGGAGGGCCATCAGCGGGCCTTGGATCGGCCCGCCGGTGTGAATCGGTTGATCGACCCGGCAAGGGGCGGAACTGACTTGCCCCCAGATTTCGGCGATCTTGATCTGGCTGGGGCGGTTGAGCACCAGGCCCAGCGTTCCCTCTTCGCTGTGCTTGACGATGAGCACCACCGAGCGGTGAAAGTTCGGGTCGCGCAGGGCGGCGGCGGCGACGAGCATGTGACCTTCGAGCGATTTCACGGCGGCTGGTGGCCTCGGCAAATGTCGAACGTCGAAACGGCCTGCGCTGGCGTGAATTCGCCGCGCTTCCGCGCAGGTTGATTCTCGGCGACCGCGGCCAATGCGTCCAGAGCCAAGCCATCAGCCGGCGACGCGGCCGGCCTCGGCGTCAGGATTTTCGCCGTGCAAGATCCCTCGAATCTGCTCGAGCCAGTTTTCGCTGGGCCAGCGATAAGGGCGGAACTTTTCCAAAATCGCCTGCTCTTCGCTGTGCAACAGCGCCCGGTGCATGCCCAATTTGCCGGCGGCGGGTGTATCGATCAGCGTGCTGGAATCGTTGGCGCTCATCTGGAAGACGATGCGCGTTTCGAATTCGCGAAGCGTCGAGCGGTCCCAAGCGCGGTTCAAGTTGTTCAGGCTGTCGCACCAGGCGATCGTGTAGATGCCGACGGCCGGCCCATCGCGGAGCACCGTGCCAAACTGCTTGGCGGGCTTGGGAGCCGCTTCTTCCCCCATCCGCGAAAAACCAAAATCGTCTTCGTCGCGGCGCAGGTCGCGCAGCTTGTGCAGGCCGTACAGGAAGACGTAAATCGGCGGCGCGTGACCGTCGGGGTTCTTCAAGCGCCGGTCGACTTCGGCCGCCAGGTGCGAAACGGTTTCGGCCAGCTCGCGGCGGCCAACGTGCCGTGTCGGATCGGGAGTGAGCGTGGCCAGGGTTTGCAGGGCCGCGGCCGACTCCGTGCCGGGAGCGCTGCCGTCGAGCAGATAGAACTCGACGCTGGGATTGGGCAAGCGGGGAAACTGAGCTGCCAGGCTGACGAGCACCATGTTGAAGATGCCGAGCACGGCCTCTTCGCTCTGGCCCACGATGAGCAGATTGTTGCCGCTTTGCGGCTGGAAGACGACTGAAGTCGGGTCCTTAATCGCCACCGCGTCGCCGAGCCAGGCCTGGGCGGCCGCGGGCGCCGTGAGCGGCCGGCCCGTCGAGAGCAACGCCTGCAGCGCTTTGTTGCGTTCGGGTTCGGCCGGAACGTTGCCCTCGAAGACGATCTGCTCCCGGGGTTCGAGGCCCGACTGCTGCAAGAGGTGTTGGACTTGCTCCAGAAACACCTCGCGGCGCGAATCGGGCAGCCACACCACTTGGAAAGGATGATTGCCCTCGACCAGGCCGTTCGAGTCGTTGTAGATCGCCTCGCCGGCGCGGGAAAGCAGCCGGGCGGCGGAGTTTTCTTCGCTGAGAATCAAATGGGCGTCGGCTTCGCTGCACTGCAAGGCGATGCGCACGGCCATCTGGCCCAGCGTGCTGCGGGCCAGGCTGTAGGTGCCGGCCAGGGTCTGCGAGCCGAGCAACACGTGAATGCCGAAGGCCCGCCCTTGCCGCACCAAGCGGTCGAGCAGCAGCGAGGCGTCTTGCGAGATACGGTCGTCCTCGACGAAGAATTCCTGGAATTCGTCGATGATGAGAATCGCGCGGGGCATGACGATGTCGGGCTCGGCCTGGCGAAAACCTGCCAGATCTTGCACGCCGGCGGCGCGGAACAGATCGGCACGGGTTTTCAGCTCCGCGTCGAGCCGGCCGAGTACGCTCACGCCGAATTCGCGATCGCTTTCGATGGCCACGACGCGGGCATGGGGTAGTCGGTGGGTGGCATAAGTTTTGAATTCGACTCCCTGCTTGAAGTCGATCAAATAGACTTCGGCCTCGTCGGGCGAATAGCGCAGGGCCAGGTTGGTGACCAGGGCGTGGAGCAGCGTCGACTTGCCTGAGCCGGTTTTTCCCGCCACGAGCACGTGCTGCGAAGTGCCGGAACCCAAGAGCAGCGATTGCAAGCGCGTGGCGCCGGCCCGGCCCAGGGGGACGTCGAAACCTCGCTGGGCCGAGCTGGTCCAATAGTCGTCGGCGGCCGGAGCAATCACCTCGAAGGGCACCTCGACGCGGCCGGCCGATTTGGCTTGCTGGCCGGCCGACTGCAACATGCGGGTCATCGCCAAAGGAGCCGGCGGCGCGTCGAGCGTGAGGCGGAACGGCCCAAAGCGTTCGTCGCGCCACACGAACTGACCGTGATTCCAGGCGATCGTGGTGCTGTGCTGCTCCAGGTCGCGAATCGAAAAGCCGGGGGGCAGCGGCGCCTGCGTATCGACCATCACCAGGGTGTAGACGCCGCAGCGCGGGCCGCTGGCGGCGATCGACAACAGCCGCCGCTGGGCGGCCTCGCTGAAGTTGGCCGGAAAATTGGCGATCACCAGGAAACGGAATGGCTCGGCGATCTCGCCGGCATCGCGATTGTATTGTTCGATCGATGCGAACTCATTTCGCAGGTACTTCTGGATCACGTTCTCCATGTGTTCCGACAGATCGGCCAGCCGGTCCTCGATGTGCCGCGGTTCGGTCCAGATGCGGCTGGTGACGAGTTGTTCCTGATAATCGGCCAGATGCATGAAGGCGGCGAAGTTCTCGCCCAGCCCGACCGGATCGATGATCGTAAAGCGGATTTTGGCCGGAGGGACGCTGGCCAGCAGGCGGAGCATGACCGCCTGCATGGCTTCGACGGCCACGCGCCGTCCGTCGCCCCGCGCTTTGAACAGCAGCGAGGCTCCCGCGGGAAACGGCACCAAGGCGGGCAGGCCGAAGCTTTGCTGTGACAGCTCGGCGAGCTGCGGGTTCTTGGGCATCCCCTCGGGAACCTGGTCCAAGCGGACTTCGATCGTGCCGAACCGAATGGCCGGCGGAAGTTCGGCGGCTGGCGTCCACGCCTCGGCCGACAACTGATCCCAGTCGGCCAGCCAAGGGAGCGGCGGCGCGGCGGCGTCGGGGCCGCCAGGCGATCGCTCGCCGCGCAGTTGTGCGGCGGCGGCTTGCAAGTTCGCCAGCCCAGTACGCCACGATTCGAGCAGCCGCTGCCATTCGTCGCCATGACGGCGGGTAATTTGCTCGATCTGCCGCTCGTACCGCGCGCTGGCGGCCTGCGAATCGGCGGCCTCGCGGCGTCGTGCTTCGGCATCGCGACGCGTGTAGTTTTCTTCCGACTGGGTTAGTTCGTGATCGCGGGCGGCGGTGATTTCGGCCAAGTGGCGGGGATAATTCTCCGAGGGGCCGGCCAGACGTTTGACGCGGTGTCGTTCGAGCCGGGCCATTTCGGCCTGATACTTTTCTTCGTTCGCTCGCAGCTCGCGGTCGCGTCGCTCGATCAGTTTGTTTTGCGCCGCCTCGGTGCGGGCCTTGGCGGCGGCCAAAGCCCGATCCAGCAGCCAATTGACTTCGGCCACGGCATGGACCAGGTGCGGATAGATCTCGGCAATGCCGCTGCGAGCCGCTCCGCGGATGACGATCAGGCTGCCAATCCCCGCGATCAGTCCACACACCACGGCCACGGCCGAGGCCAGTGAGCCGAGCTCGATCCACACCCCGGCGGCGACGAGAGCCAGCGCCAAGAGATAGAACCAGGGAATCAGCCGGCTGGCGGCCAATCCGGGGGCGGTAAGCGCGGTGAGCCGCTCGAATTCGGCCGTGATGGCTCCCACCCGCTCGGGAAGGCGACCGGCGTAATCGTCCCCCGCCGCGTCGAATGCCGCCTGGTCGATGGCGACGTCGGGCGGTTTTTGCTTCCAACGCTTTAATAGCGCGCGCGCTTTGTCCTGCTCTTCGGCCGCCTTGGTCCGCCAGGCATCGACCTGTAAGGTGAATTCTTCGAGCGCCTTGGGTGCGATCCCCTTGTTGCCGTCGAAATAGGCCTCTGCCTCCCAGCCGTTCTCTTCCAGGGTGCGTTTGGCCAGACGCAAGCCGGCATCGAATTCTTCGGCGGCTTGTTCTTGCAGATGGACGAATTGGCGCTCGCAGGTGGTGCTTTCGACCTGATATCGGCTGAGGGCAGCCTGCCGCCGCTCGGTTCGCTCGGTGGTGGCGTCGGTGAGCTCTTTCTCGAACCAGGCGGCCAGCTTTTCCTGCGATTCGGCGAGCGTCCGCTGAGCCGCCCCCAAACCGGTTTCGCGGCGCGATTCGATCCGCGACTCTTCCATGTCTCGATCGGCCGACAGTGCCGAGAGATCGGCCACGAATCGCAGCAATCGCGCCAGGGGATCGACGGGCGGAGCGGCCGGCAACTGGGGCCAGGATTCGTCGGCCGATTCGAGCGAAGTTGACATAGCGCTAGGTGGATTGGAAAGGGCGCCGCTAGGAGCGGCCGGTGACGAGCCAGAGACAGGATGCCCGGTTATCGGCCGGGGCTACAACGAAAGTCGATCCGGATCGCATTCTTGCTGGGCGGCGCTGGCCTGTTCGGCCAGGGCGCGCATGGCTTCCTGCGTGCTGCGGATGTAGGGATCGAGCCGCGCGAGATAATTCTCGTCGAAGTCGCGGCTCACCGCGTCGTGCCATTGAGTTTGGGTTTCCTCCCAGCGCAGCCGCAATTTGTGCCATGCGGAATACAGCTTGGCCGGACCGGCCGTCAAATCGCCCGATTTCATGAGGTTGTTCCCTGCTTTGGTGCAGCCTCCGCGGTGGAGTCGGCGGCCAGTTCGCCCGGCGGAGCGGCGTCGTCCGGCTTTGCCTGTGGCGGAGCAGTTTCACCGTCGGCCTGGCCGGCCGCTTCGATCCCGGCGGTAGCGGCGCCGCGAGTGGGCGCCGGTTCGGCCGGCGCGGAAGACCGATCGCTCTGCAAGCCAATGTAGGCTTCGAGAGATTGCATTACGCGGTCGAGCAGGGCCAGGGCGCGGGGCAGATCGGCGTCGAACATGTCTCCCAATTGACTGGCCTGGCTCGTGTATTGCGTGGCATCGCGGCCGAATTTTTGACCCCAAGTGCGCGTCACGGCCAGCTTGTCTTCGGCGAAGGCCAGCCGCCGTCGGGCCCGTTCCAGGACTTTTTTTTCTTCCATGCAGGAAGGTTCGCCGCCGCCGGGAAGTTTGCGCCCCTTACATCGTGCCAGCTCGATGCGGGCGACGCGCACGGCCTCTTCGGACTTGATGATTTCTTGCTTCCAGAAGCCGGGCTGATCGACGAGCAACCAATCGAGCGTGCGGCGCAGCTCCATGTCGTAGATGGCCAACGCATCGCGGGCCTCGTCGGCAAACGTGGCAACGGCGGCGCGGAAGTCACGCACCGCGTCGAACGAACCGACATGAGCGCCGCCACTCATCGCGTTTGCCCCGGAAATTTTCGAAATGCATCAAACCCACGCTTCACAAAGCGGTAGCTCCCCGCCGTATCGCATGCTCTGCCCCCCGGTGGCCGCACGACGCTGTTCGCAGAAAGGATTTGGGGTTTCGTGCAGGCTTGGCTGCAAAGCCGGATCCGCCGCACGCTCAGCGCTGGCGCAAATACTCTTCCACCCGATCTGCCTTGCGAAGCAGAAAGGGAATGTGCTGCCGGGTGGCTTCCATGAAGCGATTGGTGGCGGCCAAGGTTTCGTCGAACTCTTGCGCGAATTTCTCGTTCTCCTGGTCGCGCCAGGTTTGAGCCAGACTGGTCACCTGGCCGCGGAGCATCAACATCTGGCTCTCCAGCTCGCTGGCAAACCGCTCCAATTGGTGGGCGAACCGCCGCAGCTCATGTGGGTCGACAATTGCTTGCGCCATGGATCCCTCTTTACGTCCGATGTCCTTCTGCCGGCCCGAAGAAACGCCGTGGCCGACCGGCTCCATTATATCCGATCGCGCGCCCCTCAGTCCGCCCCTGCTGGCGACTGGGACGGCGTTTTCGGCGAGTCGGCCGGCGGTCGACGTTATCCCCCCGGTCTGCGGGCGACGATTGCTCGCCGCCGGGCGGGGTGTTAGGATCGCGCCAGCGGCCTTGCGCGTCACCGCCGCTCCCGCCTCTCCCTCCCGTTTTGTCTTACTCCCGCCGCCAGGTTCGAAGGTTTGCCACGATGATCTCGACGCTCCGCCGATTCACGACTTTTTTTTCACGGCTGTCAGCTTTGCCACCGGCGATGATTCGCGGTGCCTGCACCTTGGCGACTGCGCTGTGCTGCGCGGGAACGCCGCTGGCGGCAGCGCCGGCCGAGTACGTCGTGATGATCAGCGTCGACGGCTTGCCGGCCGACGTTGTCAATGATCCCAAAGCCTCGCTGCCCAACTTGCACGCCTTGGCCGCACGCGGCGTGCAGGCCGAGGGGATGCGGGTGTGCAATCCCAGCGTCACCTGGCC
>DATJTR010000665.1:0-3451 GCA_035503215.1 Pirellulales bacterium | reverse complement strand
CCGTCAGGCTGGCGCCGATGAACCCTTCGGTAGCCACGCTCTTGATCGCCTCTCGGACCGTCGGCGATTCGTCGAACTCGTAGCTGACGTCAACCGACTCCGGCAGCTTCGACTTGAAGAGGGGCAGCGCTTGATGAATGTCGGCCACCACGGTCAGCGTCGACGCGGTATTGTGCTTGACGACCGGGACGTACACCGAGCGATGGCCATTCACCAGCGCGTAGCCATAGTTGATGTCGGTCGCATCTTCGACCGTGGCCACGTCGCGAATGTAAACGTTCCGCCCCTTGCGCAAGGGAATCTTGCCGAACTCGGAGACGTCCGAAATCATCGCGTTGATCGGCACGATCGGCATCTGATCCTTGATGTACAGATTGCCGGCCGGCGTCACCACGTTCCCCTGGGTCAGGGCCAACACCACGTCGTCGGGCGTCAGGTTGTAAGAACGCAGCCGCTGCGGATCGACCTTGACCACGATCGACCGAATGTTCGATCCAAACGGCGACGTGCCGACCGTGCCCGGCACTTGAGTTTGCAGCAGCGGACGAATCCGCTGCTGGGCCAGGTCGGCCAGAGTGCCCAGCGACTCGGTGCGGCTGTGCAGCACCAGATAACCGACGGGAAAGCTGCCGGCGTCCATCCGCATGATCTGCGCGGGCAGCACGCCCGGAGGCATGAACGCCTGCGCCCGGTACGCCTGCCCGACCACCTCGGCCATGGCCTGGGACATGTCGGTGCCGGGATAGAACGACAGCTTGATCAGGGCGATCTGCTGAATGCTCTTCGACTCGACGTTTTTGATTCCGTCGACGTACTGAAAATTCAACTCGAACTGGTTGACGATCAGCCCCTCCATCTGGGCGGGGCTCATGCCGTTGAAATTCTGAATGATGTAGATCTGCGGCAGATCGAAGGGCGGAAAGATATCGATCCGCATCTTGGCGATGGCCAAGCCGCCGCCGGCGATCAAGCCGACAACCAGCATCAGCATGGTGATCGGATGTCGTAATGCGAAATTGATCGGGTTCATGCCAGCAGTTTCGGGCGCAGTGCCGAGGACCAAGAGACGGCGCGAACCATCAACCGGCGCCGCTGGCACACTGCCGCGTGACACCGCTCGGGTCGCACCCCGGAGGCAATCTTGCCCCAAGGATCGGCATACTTTACCCAACCTCGCCCAGACGCCAAAGACCGCTATTCTTTGCAAGCGTTACCACGCGCATACGGCTGCACCACGGGGCCGTTTTGGCCGGGTTGTGGCGAAAATAATCGCCTTGCTCGATGCAGCGGTGAGGCAAGCGATGTCGAAGACTAGAGTGGCTACCCTTTCCGATGCGCCATTTCCGTGCGCAGCCAAGCACTTCGACCTGCCGAATTACCGGCTCCCCGCAGACTTCCAAACACCTCCAGTCGGTTGGCAGCAGCTATCGCCAGTCGACGCCCGCGATCGCAGCATTCAGCCGCAACGTCCGTCGCCCGACGGCGGCGCTTCCCCTCTCGATTCAACTCTCCATGCCGCACAGCACCTGGCACCGCCTGGCAATGCCTCTCTTCGTGTGCACGTTGCTGGGCGTGGTCGATGCGCATCGTTGGCTCGTAGCCGCCGACGGCGCTGGTCCCACGCAGGCCGGAGCGATCGACGACACGCTGCGGCTGCCTGCGCCCGAGCCGATTCGGACGGGTCCGATCGTCAATGACCAGAATACCGGCGGTCCCAATACCAGCGGCCCGGGCATGACTGGTCCGGCGCCCAACGGCGCTGTCGTCGATGGACCAATGACATCGGGTCCGATCGTAATCGCTCCGGGAGCCAAGGGTACGGCGACCGGCAATTGCGATTGCCAGGGCCAGGTTCTGGCGCGCCCGACCGTGTCGGACGCGGCACCCAGCGATTTGCCACGGCCGCGGCCCAATGTCCGTCCGCAAGAGAAACCGCTGCCGATCAATCTGGCAACGGCATTGCGGCTGGCGTCGGCGCGGCCCCTGGTCATCGCCGCGGCCCAGGCGAGCGAAGAAGTCGCCGTTGCGCAACTGAACCTGGCGAAGGTGCTATGGCTGCCGAACATCAATCTGGGCGCGAGCTACTATCGCCACGACGGCGTGGGACAAGGCAACAGCGGGATCGACTACGACAACGGACGGAATCAGACGCTGGTCGGTGGCGGGGCATCGGCGGTGGTGGCTACGACCGATGCGATTTTCACGCCACTGGCAACCCGGCAGGTAGTACAGTCGCGTAGTTCGAATTTGCAAGCCGCGCGAAATGACGCCTTGCTCAGCGTGTCCGAAGCCTATTTCAACGTCCAGCAAGCACGCGGCCGGCTGGCCGGGGCCGACGACGCGCTAGAAAAGGCCTGGACACTCGATAAGACCATCCAGGGGCTGGCGGCGGGACTCGTCGCACCCATCGAAATCAATCGGGCACGGACCTTGCTCGCTGCGCTGCAGCAATCGCAAGCGACGGCGCAGGGCAGTTGGGGCGCGGCAAGCGCTGAATTGACGCGCGTCCTTCGTTTGGATCCCACCGCGATGGTGCTGCCGACGGAGCCGCCACACTTGCAAGTGACTCTGATCCCACAGGACCGGACGATCGACGAATTGATCCCCATCGGACTTTTGACGCGGCCGGAGCTGGCGTCGCAAAAAGCACTCGTGCAGGCCGCCCTCTTGCGGCTCAAACAAGAGAAGATACGGCCGCTGCTGCCGAGCGTCGTGCTCTACGGTGCTCCGGTCCCCACGGCGCCCGGGGGATGGTTGATGGGTGGCGCGTTTTTCGCGAGTTCCACCGGCGGGCCGGCTTCCACCGTCTCGGCCCGTAACGACATCAACGTGCAGCTCTTGTGGACCCTGAACAACATGGGTTTCGGCAACGCGGCGCTGGTCCGCGAGCGGCGGGCCGAACAAGAACAAACCTTGATCGAGTTGTTCCGCGTGCAAGACAATGTGGCGGCCGAAATCGGCCGCATCCACGCCGAACTGGAAGCGGCGGCGGCCCGCATCCCCGAAGCGGAAGAAGGGTTGAAACAGGCACAGATTTCGTTCGCCGGAAACCTGAAGGGGCTAAGTCAAACGACACGTTTTGGCGACATCCTGACGCTGGTGAATCGGCCTCAGGAAGTCGTGGCGGCCCTGCAGCAATTGGCATCGGCCTACGACAACTACTTCTCCGCGGTGAACGATTTCAATCGGGCCCAATTCCGCTTGTATCACGCCCTAGGTTACCCGGCCGCGATCATTTCCGAGCGACAGCCGTTGGGCAACATTCAACCGGTCGACACCAGCCGACCCCAGCCGCTGCCGCCGGTGCCGGACCGATAACTGGCCCGCCAAGCGACGCGGCACTCGCGGCTGCCCGATCGGAAACCGCCGCTGGCTCGAAGACAAAGAGCCTCCCCCCCGAACTGACTTGATGAGAAAGGAATCATTTTCGGTTTATTCCGGCCACGTGGCT
>DATJTR010000664.1:0-11131 GCA_035503215.1 Pirellulales bacterium | reverse complement strand
GAACCGTCCGGGCTTGCGGCTGATCCCCGCTTGGCCGGCCGTCGCTGCGAATGCATCATCCCGCAGCGACGGCTAGCCGGCCCGGCCGGGGATGATGCAAATGGCTGACTCTGGGCCGATTCCGGGGCTCGTTGCGGACTTCGTGCGGCAGGTCGATGAATACCTGTCACTCAGCATCCGCGTCTCCGCAATCCTTCGCGAGCACCGGCCGACATTGCAGGAACTCCGGGACAAGCAAGCCGCCCAGTCGAACCCCGCTCTGGTGGAATTTGCTGGGGTTGAACTGGACAAACGGCGCACTCGGAGGGAACTGCTCCAAACAGGCCGCCGGCTTTGTCTAGAGTTGGAGCGAAATGGGCGCGATTCTCGCGGCGTCCTGATGCTGCTTCACCACTGCGAAGCAGATTCCGGTTTTGCCAACGCGGCGGAGCACTGGCCAGAAGTCAAAATCGAATTGCAGCAGATAGCGATCATGGCCGAGGCCAACGTTTTGCGCAGCAGCGGCACGGAGCAATCCGACTCTCAGCCACCTAATGCACCGGATTGCCTTGTTACACTCGACCAGGTTGCCCCGCTCGTGGGACTCTCAAAACGAAGCCTCGAAAGGCACGTCAGGACGGGCAAGCTCCCAGAACCGAGTGTTCACGGAGGCGGCGGAAAGGCCCATAAATGGTACTGGAAGCAAATTAGGCCATTTCTCTGCGCCATCGCGACTCGCGAAATTCCAGAGGCGTTTCCGGGCTCCCGGATTATCTGACCGGCGCTGGCTGACACTGACCGACAGCCGCACGCAAGCGTCCCCAGGCGCGTAGGATGGGCACCGGTCATCCACAAGCGAGACCCCCTGCGATTTTTTGGTTTCCGTGGCACGTGGCATACTCGGGGTCTGGAATTTGGAAAGGCCACCCCAGGGCGCCGGGTAAAGTGCAGTAGGGTGCTGATCAGACTGGGAAAAAATCCGCCCCAATACGTCGCCTACCCGCTTGTGGTGGGGCCAATTTTTTGCGTAGGTTCACGCCGCTGCAAATCGGAAAGGAGGATTGCCATGAGAAGAGAGCGAAGCCCGGCGTAATGTGTCGCCGTAGCGCCGGGCGCCGAAGGGCTTCGCGGGCTCGTGTTCTTTGCAGGAGCCGGCCCGCGAAGCCAAGGCGACTTTTGGCTCTGACTTGTTCCCATCCCAAGCGGCGAGTTTCGGCGGCAACCGAAGCTCCCGTTGCATCGGAAAGGAGGCTTGCCGTGTGGTGGCTCCCACGCGAGTCAATAGCCGGAGGCGGCACGGATGCCGTCCGTTGGGCCAGCCAGGTTGGCGGCTAGGGTTTATGCCCCATAGCCGGCCGGTTCAAATCCGGCCCGGTCCAGTACGCTCATTTTAGCCGGCGTTGGGCGGCACGCAACAGCGTCTCTCTCGCCCACGTAACGGGACGCTCGCCGGCTGCCGCCGCTCCCGCCTCGATCGCCTGTTTCTCCGCCGCCGTCAGAGGGAGTTTCATGCTCTCTGTTCGGCGGTCGTCTGGGGCTTTGGGGGGCCTGCCTCTCATGCTGAAAATATACCCATAAATAATTCGCCATGCAAGCGAACAACGAACCGCGAGAGCCGTATTTATCATGGGTACGAATAAAAATCCCCGGTGCTCCCCTGGCAGGGAACATCGGGGCGAGAACAACCAAGCTTTCGCTAGGCTGATCCGACAAAGCCATTCTAGCGAGAGCCGCAACGGAAAGCGATCTCGCGATGATGATAGCCTGTGCTCACGCCCAATCGAAACGGTTCGGCCGCGACCGCAAGGGCAACCCCCGTCACCGCTGCCTGCTCTGCGGAAAGACCTGGACTGACCGCCCGGTCAATCCGCTCGGCACGATGCGTATCTCGCTCGACGACGCCAAGCTGGCCCTACGGATGCTGGTCGAAGGGATGAGCATCCGCGCCACGGCACGCACGACCGGGCTCGACAAAAACACGCTCTGCAAACTGATCGTGTATTTCGGGTCGGCCTGCCGCCGGTTTCTCGACCAGCGCATGCAAGGGCTCACCTTGGAGCATTTGCAGTTCGATGAACAGTGGACCTACGTTGCCAAAAAGCAATCGCGGCTCACGATGAACGAGCGGGAAGAATCGCACGACGTTGGCGATATCTACCTCTGGACGTGCATCGACCAGAAAACGAAGCTGATGCCGTCGTTCCGAATCGGTAAGCGCTCGGCCGACAACGCCCGTCGTTTCATGCTCGACGTGGCCAGTCGGCTGGTGTTCCCTAACGCTCACGCCAGCGATGCCCACAGCTACATGGCCGGCGGTTACAAGCCGATCACGCAAATCAGCACGGACGGTTTCCATGCGTACCCAGAGGCGGTCGATCTTGCCTTTGGCCCCTACGCCAAGTTCGGCACGATCATAAAGGAATACCGCAACGCGAGCATCATCTACACGCCCAGCGAAATGGTCGGCACGAAGCGGACGGGCCGGCGGAACATAGGCCCGCGTGAGACTCGCACGATATGCACCAGCCACGTCGAGCGGTTGAACGGCACCCAGCGGGTTTTCCTGAAGCGGCTCAACCGGCTAACGTTGTGCTTCAGCAAGAAACTGGAAAACCTGGAAGCGGCTTTTGCCATGTTCGCCGCGTACTACAATTACGTGTGGCAGACCCGCCTGCCAGGCAAGCAAGGAAAGAAGCGCCCAAGCGCTGCCATGATGGCCGGTCTCGCGGGTCACGTGTGGAGTTTTGATGAGCTATTCGACGCCATACTTATCAGCGGTCGGTAATCCAATGGAGGGAGAAAAAACAATGTCTGACGAATACGTCACAGGGCAGCCCGTCTACGACAACGCAACCGGCCTTGGCGGAATGGTCCGCCAGCATGGCGCGACCAGAAAGTGGCATATTACCGTTCTGGAATACGGGAACCCGTCCGCCCCCGGGCAATCTCCCGAGATTCGGTGGTTCGGGGAATGGCCAGCTAATTTTGAGTCCATCGAATCAAAAGAGTTTGATTCTCCCAATGCAGCGCTGGCGTTTATTGTCGATCGCGCGAGGAGCGGGACGCTGGTACTCCCGGGAGCAGACCTTTCTCATCTGCGCCGGCAAGTGAGCCCAACACCACAAAGCTAGGACACCCCCCTGGACGCGATGATGGCCGGCTAGTTGGACACGTGTGGTCGTTCGACGAATTGGTTTCCGCGGCGCTCGGCTTGGAGAAAAAGAGACTAATTTTCTCCGACTGTTTGCCTCTCCGCAAGACCGCGCTACAATTTTGTTGATTGAGCACCGGAGGGGTCGGCGGAGAAAAATCGCCGGCCCCTCTTTTTCATCTTGCCCGCAAACTCGACCGCGCTAGAGTTCATTTAGCCGAATGCGTCAGGGTGCTCAATCATCACTCTGCCACTCTGGCAAACACCCGGTTTGTGAACCGGGCAAACTCCGCAATCGCGCGTCAGATTTGGCGCGCACTGACGTTTCCCCGCGCGGAAAGCCGAACGCAGCGGGACCATGAATTGACGAATCGGCTAGGCCCTTTTTCCAGAAAGTCATTATATGACCACAGGAAAAAAGCCTGCACACGACGCCAGCCGGCACCTGCGTAGTCCGCAGAGCACGCCGGCACAACGTCGCGTAGCAGGCTCAGATTTGGCGCAAACGCCAAAGCACAACGAGAAAAAGAAGTAGGCTTCGCCGCTTCTTCCGCTAGCCGGAATGTGCAAGATTCCGACGAGCAATGACTGTAAAGGATTGTACCATCACGGGCAATCGGAATGCCCCGGCTCCGGCCGGGGTGTTTTATTGGCGTCTGGAAGTAATTCACGCGCCTTCCCCTCACTGCCTTGGAGGCTCTCAAATGGCCACAAAGCCGCGAACTAATTATCTTGCCGGAGTCACCCAGGACCAATCGGGAATGGTTTACGTGGACATCAAGTCAGACGATTGCGGTCGCGTCGTAAACCACGCCCTCTGGGGGCGCCTGACCTGTGTCTCCTCCGATCTCGGAAACGGTATGCATCGGGTCATTTTTCCGCGAGGGACCAGCCTGCTTGATGCCAAGACTGTCATGTATCGGTTCGACGAACTTTACGGCCCAGGAGTGTAGCCGTGACCGACTGGGCAGCCGCCCAGCAGGCCGCCGCCAAGACGGCTCGCTGGTCCGTGACGATGACCAAGGTGCGGATTCGGCGGTTTCTGTCCCGCACGAAATGGCAGCTTGTGACGTTCACCGGGCCAGCCGGCGGTGAATCGGTCGGCATCGTCGATATGGTTGCTATCCGGCGCGACCATCGACCCGCCGAACTACCCGGGAAGCGTGGCGATCTATTTGAAATCGTGCTGATCCAAGTGAAGGGCGGCGGCGCTGCGTTTCCCACTTCCGACGAAGTGCATCGGCTGCGGCGTGTGGCCCGGAAGTATCACGCCAAGGCGGTGCTGCTGGCACAATGGAAGCGTGGTCGGCAGGCGGAGTTTTACCGACTTAGGAAACGGGGGCCGGCAGCAAAGGCGAAAGACTGCTGGGAGGCACTGGAATCACTGGCCGAAGTGTTCCGTTAGGGCGCGTCTGGCAGTTTGAGCAGGGGACTCATAATCCCTTGGTCCGTAGCAACACGATCTTCAGACACTACCGCCGGCGAAGACGCCGGCAGTCCCTCGGGCATTGTCGGCGGCACCAGCTACGCAATCGGCGCGACGTCGACGCTCACGTTCAGCCCGTGCTGGCCGCCACCGATGAACACCCCCTTGATCGGGCAGACGTCGCTGTAGTCGCGCCCCCAGGCCAGCGTGATGTGTTCCAGCGAGGGAATGACATTGTTGGTCGGATCGAAGTCGAGCCAGCCGGAGTTGCCGGTGTAAATGCTCAGCCAGGCGTGCGAGGCGTCGGAGCCGACAAGCCGTGGCCTGCCCTCCGGGGGACGGGTGAGCAGATATCCGCTGACATACCGCGCCGCCAAACCCAGCGATCGCAGGCAGCCGATCGCCAGGTGGGCAAAATCCTGGCACACGCCCCGCCGCAAGTCGAGCACCACAGGGAGCGGCGTGCTGACGGTCGTGGCGGTCGGATCGTATTTGAAGTCTTGATGAATCCGCTGACACAAGTCGAGCGTGGCGGCGACGATCGGCCGGCGTGGCGGAAAACTGGCCGCGGCATACTCGCGCAGTTCGGCCGAAGCCTGGATCAGGTCGGAATCGAAAACGAATTGATACACCTCGACCAGATCGGAGTACGAGGCCAGCGCGTCGCGAATGTCTTCCCACGCGGCCGAGGCCGCCGGATCGATCGCCGGCGGCGCCGCGGTCAGATGCACGCGGCTGAGCGCCGTGACGATCAGCTTTTGATGGGCTTGCTCGATGGCGAAATTCGTCACCCGGTTGCCGAAATAATCGACCCGCTGTTCCAGCACTGAAGGCCGCGGCTTGATCCGCAGCCGGTTGTACAGGCAGGCCTGGCGCGCCGCGTCGCGCGGAATCAGGTGCACCGCGTTGTGGCAGATCGGCACCGCCTCGCTGTAGGTGTAAACCGTGGTGTGGACGATTTTGTAGCGCATCGGCCGTTTGCCGTTCTATCCTTTGCGGGGTGCCAGTTCCGACATCTGCCGCGCCGGGCCGGCGTGAATCAGATAGGTGTGCGAAATCGTTTCCGACAGATTGCGCACGTGCGTCACCAGCCGGGCCAGCAGCCGGTCGAGTTTTTCGCGCACGCCTCCCTCGACTTCCGCCAGGCTCTCCACATCGGCCAGGCGAACTCCGGTGAGGGCCGAAATCGTCAGCCGCTGCTCGGTCGTCCGCACTGGGTTCATCTGATCGCGGGGCAGGTTCTCCACGTGATCGGTCAACACGGCCAGTTGGAACGCCACCGAGCGAGGGTTCGATTCGTCGGTCACCAGCAAATCCAATAGAGGCGCCGCTTGCAGTGTCGTCAAATATCGCGAGCGATACGTCATCAGGCTGTCGGCGATCTCCAGC
This sequence comes from Pirellulales bacterium, assembly GCA_035503215.1. Lineage (GTDB taxonomy): Bacteria > Planctomycetota > Planctomycetia > Pirellulales > PALSA-1355 > DATJTR01. The sequence continues at coordinate 5,186 of DATJTR010000664.1, read as the reverse complement.
ACTGCTTCGCTCACCGCCGACTCGTTGCTGCTGGGCACGACCATCGTGCTGCGCAACAGACCGCAGGTGTGGACGGCCCGTTCCAAGCGCCGCCCCATGTCCAAAAACCGCCAGCCCTGCGTGCGCGTCATGCTTTCCATCGCCATGCCGCTGAAGGCCGACAGATTCATCAGCACCTGGTTCAAGAGGGCCAGCATGTCCCCCGGCTGCACGAAATCGCGGGGCAGGGGAGGGCGGCGAAAATCTTGTTCGATGCGATACAGAATGCGCCAACTGTCGACCGAGATGCGGTCCCGCACCATCGCCGCCACCTGGTGCATGTTCGACAAATTGCTCCGCAAGCTGTCGGCCCGCTGCGAGTCGAACAAACAGGCGAAGAGCTCGTCTTCCAACACCCGCGGCCGCAACAGTGGATGGGGCGCGATCGCTTCGGCGCCCAGTTGACCTTGGCCGGCCAGCGCCTGGAACAGCACGCCGATTTCGGGCAGCGTTTCGGTTTCCGATTCACTGCTGAGCCGTACCAGCAGGCTGCGAAGTAACCGCAGCTTGCCTTCCGAACGCTCGGCGTGGCGGCCCAACCAGAACAGATTGTCGGCCACGCGGCTGGGCAATTCGTTGCCGCTGCGCCGCAGCGACAAGGCTTGCCCCGCCGGATGCAGCAGGCTGACCGGCGACACCGGCCCTTCGGACAGCACCCATACGTCCTTGCTGCCCTCGCCCGAGGCCATCGAATCTCCCAGCCATTGCCCCCCGGCCGACACCCGGCACAAGCCGCCGGGCATGGCGGTATAGCCCTCCTCGCCGGCCACCAGGAACGTGCGCAGGGCCAATTGCCAGGGTTGCAACCGCTCGCCGCTCCATACCGGCGTGGCACTGCGGGCAATTCGTTCCTGAGCCACGAAGTCGCGGGGGGAGGATTGGATTCTTGCGGCCAATTGGCTGCGCTCTTCGGCCGAGAGCCGGTCGACGAAAACCGCCTCCTCCACGCGCTGCGCGAAGGCCGGCTTGATCACCATCTGCTGCAAATTGGCCAGGACGTGGCTCAGTTCGGCGGGCCGGCCGCACCACCAGGTTTGCACGCTGGGAAGCTGCAGATCCTCGGCCAGAAAATATCGGCAGAGCGCCGGCAAGAAGGCCTGCCAGACCGGCGATTCGAGCAAGCCGCTCCCCAAAGAGTTGGCGATCACCACGTTGCCGTCGCGGGCGGCTTGCACCAGGCCTGGCACGCCCAGCAGCGAATCGCCACGCAGCTCCAAGGGATCGCAATCGACGTCATACACGCGCCGCAGGATCACGTCGACCGGTAGCAGCCCGCCCAGCGTTTTCAGATACACGCGATAGTCGCGCACCGCCAGATCGTCTCCCGCCACCAGCGTGTAACCAAGGTAGCGGGCCAGGTAGGCATCTTCGAAATACGTCGGGCTGCGCGGGCCGGGGCTGAGCAGCACAATCCGCGGATTCTCGCGATGGTGCAAGGCCAGGGAGCGGAGCGTGTCGCGCAGCGTCATGAAGAACGTCGCCAGCCGCTGCACCTGGCAGTCGTGAAATACGTGCGGCAGCATTCGCGAGATGACGATCCGGTTTTCCAGCGAGTAACCGGCTCCAGACGGAACCTGCGTTCGATCGGCCAGCACTTGCCACTGTCCATCGGTCGAGCGCGCCAAATGTGCCGCGTAGAGATGCAAATAGGTGTGCCGGGGCACGTGCAAGTTGTGGCAAGGGCGCAAAAACGCCGCATGCGCAAACAGCAATTCGGCCGGAATCTGCCCCTCGTGCAACAGCCGCTGCGGGCCGTAAAGATCGGCCAGAATCAGATTCAGCAGCCGCGCCCGCTGCACCAGCGCGGCCGACAGAGATTGCCACTGCCCGGGCGCCATCAGCAGCGGCACCGGGTCGAGCTCCCACGGCCGTTCGCGGGCTAAGGGGTCGGCATACAGGTTGTAGGTGACGCCGTTCTCGTGGATTAGCCGCTTGGCCGCTTCCCACCGCCGCCCCAGTTCGACCGAGCCCATCGCGTCGAGCGAGGAAACGAACTTCTGCCACGTCGGGCGAACGGCGCCCGGGGCCGCCATCATCTCGTCATAAATCGATGGCGGAGGCTGATAACCGTCGGTCAGCCGCAACGGTGCAACCACGTCCTGCGGTTGCGATGTGGGATTCAAGCTCGAAGCCGTGCTCATGACCGAACGCCTACCTCCGACAGCGTATTGTGCAGCTTAAGGCCGAGCCTGCCACGACTCAAGAGAGGGACGGTAAACTCAGCTTCGAGCGCTGCCATCGCGCAGCGGTAACACCGGAAACGGTGGACCCTGCCGGCTACGACACCCCCGCCGGAGTGTTGTAGCGCAGGTCGAGCGTGAATGGGAAATCGGGATTGACTTCGGCCGGCGGTGGCGCCCTGCGCACGCCCGGCGTGTGGCCAAAGCGGAAGAACCGCGACATCCGCCGGCTCTCGGCTTCGTTGCCGTTCACCGGGAACCTCTCGTAGCTCAGGCCCCCCGGGTGCGAAACGTGCCACGAGCAACCGCCGATCGAACGGTCGTTCCACGTGTCAAAGATGTCGAACACCAGCGGCGTGTGTACGCGGATCGTCGGATGCAAACATTCAGGCGGCTGCCAGGCACGATAGCGCACGCCGGCCACCGCTTCGCCCCGCACGCCGGTCGGGTGGAGCGGCACGCGGCGGCCGTTGCACGTGACGACGTAACGCGGATCGACGATGCCCGATGCCTTGACTTGCACCCGCTCCACCGACGAGTCGACGTAACGCACCGTGCCGCCCCCGCCCGAGTCTTCGCCCAGCACGTTCCAAGGCTCGATGGCGTAGCGCAGTTCGAGATTCACCGCTTGGTACGTCACGTTGCCGATCGCCGGGAAGCGGAATTCGAAGTGCGGCGCGAACCAATCCCGCTCCAACTGGTAGCCCGAGCGCGAGAGATCCTCCAGCACGCCGTCGAAATCCTGGGCGACGAAATGCGGCAGCATGAAGCGGTCGTGCAGCGAGGTTTCCCAGCGAACCAGCCGTTCGTCGTAAGGATTCTTCCAGAAATGGCTGAGCAGCCCCCGCAGCAGCAGTTGCTGCACCAGGCTCATCTGCGAGTGGGGAGGCATTTCGAACCCGCGCAGCTCGACGAGGCCCAGCCGGCCGGTTGCCCCCTCGGGCGAATACATCTTGTCGATGCAAAATTCCGCCCGATGCGTGTTCCCGGTCCCGTCGATCAGCAAATTCCGGAACAAGCGATCGACGAGCCAAGGGGGCGTGAATTTTTCGCGCGAAAGCTGCTGGCAGGCGATTTCCAGCTCGTACAAGGTGTCGTGGCGAGCTTCGTCCACCCGCGGTGCCTGGCTCGTGGGGCCGATGAACGTGCCCGAAAACAAGTACGACAGCGACGGATGGTTGTGCCAATAGGTGACCAGGCTGCGGAGTAAATCGGGCCGGCGGAGCAGCGGGCTTTCGGCTGGCGTCGGCCCGCCCAACACGAAGTGGTTGCCGCCGCACGTGCCCGAGTGCTTGCCGTCGAGCATGAACTTTTCGGTGCCCAAGCGGCACTGTCGGGCTTCTTCGTACAGCGTAGTGGTGTTGAAAACCAATTCGTTCCAGTTGCTGGCCGGCTGCACGTTGACTTCGATCACGCCCGGATCGGGGGTGATCTTGAAGTGCTGCAGCCGATGATCGTGCGGCGGCGGATAGCCCTCTAGGATGACCGGCGTCCGCAGCTCCGCGGCGGTTTGTTCGACCGCAGTCACCAGGCTCAAATAATCTTCCAGCCGCGCGACCGGCGGCATGAACACGTGCAGCTTTCCTTGCCGCGGCTCGACGCATATCGCCGTGCGGATCAGCCCTTTCGCCGACTGATGCATCGCCAGATTGGGCATCGCCTGTTGAGCGAGGTCCGGGTATTCCAGAGTTTCCAGGCCGATCGAGCCGTCGGGCTGCATGCCGCCGCCCATGCCGCCATGCCCGGCCCGGGCCATTTGTCGCGCCACGGTGCGCGGCCGCGGTTGACCGTTGCCACTCTGCAGGTAGAGCTGTTGGAAGGTGGCGCGATCGGGCAGTTCCGCGCGCGGTTCCAAGGGATCGCGGTCGATGAACAGATCGCGGTCGGCCTCGGTGGTCCAGGGCAGCGAATCGAGCGGCAAGCGAAAGCCCATCGCCGAATCGCCGGGAATCAGATACATCCGCTCCTGGCGGAAGAACCAATGGCCGCCGCGCCAACGCGTGGTGCCATTTTCCGCGTAGGGCGCGATCGGCAACACATGTCCCACGACGGTCCCCAGCCCCTGCTCGAACACACGCGCCAGCCGTTCGCGTTCGATCGGATCCGACAACCGCGAATCGAGCGGGTCGACGTTGGCCGGCAGCCGCCGTTCTCGCCACAGATAGTGCCATACGTCTTCGTAGGCCGGAGCGATGCACCCGGTGTCGACCGCCAGTCGCTCGGCCAGGGCGGTGATGAACTGCCGGCTCGTTGCGTCGTCGTGGCCGAAGTGATCGTTCACGTCGGCGACCAGGCTAATGTCTTCCCACAGCGGCTGGCCGTCTTTGCGCCAATAGCAGCCCAAGGCCCAGCGCGGCAATTGTTCGCCGGGATACCACTTTCCCTGTCCGAAGTGCAAAAAGCCCCCCGGCCCGAATTTGGTTCGCAACCGCTTGAGCAAGTCACCGGCCAGGCGGCGCTTGTCCGGGCCCAGGGCGGTGAAATTCCATTCCACTCCTTCCATGTCGTCGATCGAGACGAACGTCGGCTCGCCCCCCATCGTCAAATGGACTCCGCCGGCGTCCAAGTCGGCATCGATCTGGTGTCCCAGAGCATCGATCGCCTGCCACTGTTCATCGCGATAGGGCTTGGTCGTGCGCGGATCTTCGTGGACCCGGGTGACCGACATGTTGAATTCGAACGTCGCCTCGCACGGCTCGACAGCGCCGGTCAAGGGAGCGGCGCCGGCGAAATCGGGCGTGGCGGCCAGCGGAATGTGTCCTTCGCCGCACATCAAGCCCGAAGTCGGGTCGAGCCCCAGCCAGCCCGCCCCGGGCAGATAAACTTCAGCCCAGGCGTGCAGGTCGCAGAAATCGGACGTGGGGCCGGCCGGACCGTCGAGCGGCACGACGTCGGCCGCCAATTGGATCAGATAGCCCGACACGAACCGTGCGGCCAACCCCAGGTTGCGCAAGATCTGCACCATGA
>DATJTR010000663.1:0-3305 GCA_035503215.1 Pirellulales bacterium | reverse complement strand
GGCCGCGAGGTAGGGAACGTCGCGGGGAATCGTGTCGGCCGTGGTCCCCAGCGCAAAGGGAGCGCTCAAGAGCGGCAGGTAAAAATCGCACTGCGGTAGCTGGTCGGTCGATCCCAGGGCGTAGAACTCGTCAATGCCCGCCACTCCGTGAAAGAGCGCGGCCAGCGGTTTGGGCGCCGCGAGTACGACGTGCGCTCCACGCTCCTGAAACGCGCGGGCGAAGCGAACAAAGAGAATCGTGTCGCCCAAGCCCTGCTCGGCGAACAACAGCAACCGGCGGCCGGCGAGCGGCTGCCCTTGCCAGCGCGGCAAACGGGGCTGCGTGGCATCGGGAGCGCGCAGCCGCCACTCGTAGAGCGGCCAGCCACGCTCATGATCGCCTTGCACTAGGTGGAGCGTCGCCAGGTTCAGATGCGCGTCGATATGGTCCGCGTGGCGGGCGATCGCCTGCTGGCAACGCTCGGCGACTCCGGCCAGCCGACCGTGACGCAACAGCAAATTGCCGATGTTGTGGTACGCTTCGGCATGGCCCGGGAGCAGAGCGATCGCCCGCTCGAAATGCATCAAGGCCTGGTCGAATTTGCCTTGTTGTCCGAGCGCGGTCCCCAGGTTGTTGTGCGTCTGGGGGGCGTCGGGCCGCAGAGCCAGGAGCTGGCGGAGCCGGGCTTCGGCCTCGGCGAACCGTTGGCGGCGAAGCAGCAAACAGGCGACGTTGTTCAAGGCGTCGAAATCGTCGGGCCGCAGAGCCAATGCCCGCTCGAAATGAAGCTGGGCCTCGTCGAGCCGGTCTTGGCGGGCGAGCACGATGCCCAGGTTGTTCAGCGCGGCCGAATCGTCGGGCTTGAGGGCCAGCGCGGCCGCGAAACAGGCCGCCGCTTCGTCGAGCTGCCCCTGGCGGGCAAGCAGGCTGCCCAAGTCGTTGTGCGCGGCGGCCGAGCGGGGGCGCAAAGCGAGAATGCGGCGATAGGCGGCGGCCGCCTCGGCCAGACGGCCGGCACGGACGTGACCATCGGCCGCGGCAATCAGTGCCCCCAGTTCGGCCGACTCGGTCGCTCGTTGCCCTTCGGCCGCCATCGAGATTGGTCCTCGGTCGCCTGTCGTGCTACGGTGCTTTTTATCGCGGTGTGACGTTTTGCCGCGCAAACTGCGGGAGCTGCGCTTTCGTGGAGTGAAAGAAACGCCGCACCATCCCGGCCGTTCATTGTATCTCGCCGCCGGGCGATCAGGCCGTTTCGGCGGCGACGTCGGTCCAGAAGCGATGGCCGGTGCGGTCGATAAAGACGTCTTCCAACGTCGGCTTGCCGAGCGTGACCGACTGGATCTGGCCGGGAAAGGCTTCGACCAGCCGGGCGATCCACTGGTGGCCGTCGGGCTGTTCGAGCCGCACGCTGCCGTCCAGGACCGACACGTCGCAAGCAAAGCGCTCGCGGATGGCCGCGGCCAGCGCGGCCGGTTCGCCGGTGGCGATGGTGATCGAGTCGCCGCCGACCGTGGCCCGCAGTTCGGCGGGGCTGCCCAAGGCGACCAGCTGGCCGGTGTGCATGATGGCGATGCGATCCGCTCGATCGGCTTCTTCCAACAGGTGCGTGGTGAGGACGACGGTGACGCCGTCGCGCTGGCGGACTTCGGCCAGATAGCTCCACAAGTCGGCCCGGGCGCCGGGGTCGAGCCCGGTCGAAGGTTCGTCGAGCAAGAGCAGGCGGGGGCGATGGAGCATGCCTTTGGCCAGTTCGACGCGGCGGCGGAGGCCGCCGGAGAGCGTTTCGCACAATTCGCCGGCCCGATCCGTGAGGCCCAAGCGGGCGAGCATTTCGTCCTGGCGGGTTTTGAGCTCGCGGCCCGAGAGGCCGTAGAGATGTCCTTGATGGCGGATGTTTTCGGCCACCGTGAGTTTCTTGTCGAGACTAGGGGCCTGAAAGACGACGCCGATCCGCTCGCGAACGGACTTCTGTTCTCGGGCCAGGTCGAGCCCGAGCACGCTGACGCGGCCCGCCTGCAGCGGGATGAGGGTGGAAAGGATGCGGAAGAGCGTGGTCTTGCCGCCGCCGTTGGGGCCGAGAAAGGCGAAGATTTCGCCCGGCTCGATCGATAGCGAAAGATCGACGATGGCCTGACGCGCGCCGTAACGGTGGGCCAAGTGCGAGATGTCGATCGCGGCGGAGGCGCTCATCGGCGTTCGAGGCGCATCGTTAGTGATGCTTGGGCTCGTTCTCTTGCTCCAGATCCTGAGCGCTGCCTTGGGCGTTGTCTTCCGGGGCGGCCATGTAGGAGAGCGCCTCCTGCGACGCCGAGCGGTTCCGCAGACCGACGTCGGGCACCAGCGCGCAGACCAGGAAAATCGACATGCAGGCGGCCGGGATCGTGAGCACGTACTTCCAGTTCGCTTCGTACTTGACGTGCATGAAGAACAGAATCACCAGCAACGCCTTGGTACAACTAACCGCCATCATGAACGCCCAGCCGATCTCCGGCTTGTGATGAAACGGCCAGGCCGAAGAATAGGTGAAGAACGAGCAGCCGGTGAGGACGCACAGGGCGATGAAGACGTAGATGTATTTGGCGATGCCGCCGTGATCGTGACCGTCGTGCGCGCTGCCGTGGGCGTGCGGCAAGCCGTGCCCGTGCGATCCGCCCGAGGTGTGGCCGTGATCGGTCATCGTGAAGCTCCGAAAATGGTCGTGGCAAGCCGCCGGTTTGCCCACGGCGAAGAGCCGGAGCGGGTAAACAGCGGACAAAGAACTCAGAACAAATACAACAGCGGGAACAGGAAGATCCAGACCAGATCGACAAAGTGCCAATACAGGCCCACGTTCTCAATGACGCCGGCCGCGGCGGCACCGAGCCGCATCGGCAGCATGAGCACGAACACGATCAAGCCGACCAGCACGTGAATCGCGTGAAAGCCGGTTAAGAGAAAATAGGTGCTGGCCCACATGTTGCCCCCCGGCACGCGGATCGGCAGCTTGAGCCAGGGATGCTCGTCGTTCAAGCCTTCGACGTGGTGGACGCCGACCGGCAAGGGAGCGATCTCCTTGGCCAGAGAGCGGAGGGCGGCGTCGCGGACTTCGAAGCCAGGGGCGGTAGCGGCGGTGGTTTCGGTCTTCAACTCGCTGGCCGTCAGCTCGTTGACCAACTCGAGCCGGGGGCGATCGTACTTTTCGAACGCTTCCTGCTTGCCCTTGAACTGCTCCTGGTCGCGGGCAAAGGCGGCCTTGGCGGCCTCGTATTCCTTTTTCTGCGCGGCGGCCTTGGTGGCGTCGTCGTCGTAGGTCGGCTCGCCGGGTTCTTGGGGCGGCTTGGGCTCG
>DATJTR010000662.1:0-8281 GCA_035503215.1 Pirellulales bacterium | reverse complement strand
CGTAGGCGGCTTGAGTTAGATTCTGGCCGGCGACCGTGATTGGCTTGGTTTCAACCGGCTCGGCTCCCCAAGCTGCATAGCAATGCCGGCATGGGTTGTCCGCGAACACCCAGACAATCGCGCTGCCGATGTTTTGTTCTCGCAGGGCTTGTGCAAACCGCCTGAATAGCTTCCGGCCGACGCCTTGCCGGCGGTAATCCGGCAAAACATAAACGGCGTAGATCTCACCCTGATAGTCGTCGCGGGCGGCGCGCTCGCGTCCACCTTCGATGAATCCAACCAACCCCTCCGCGCCACCGTCGGCCAACAAGACGATCTCTTTCGGCCGCTGAAGTTTAGCGCTCCACTTCGCCGTGTACTCGTCCTCGATCGTCGGCCGGCTCAGAATTTCATCGGTGCACCGCGGGCGATACGAATCGCGCCAAGCCGCCAGGTGGCAGCGGGCCAGTGCAGCGGCATCAGCGAGTTCGGCCGGCCGAATCAAGGTCATCTCGGCTCGCGATGCTGCTACTGGTCTCGGAACGGCTTATGTTCCTCGTACATTTTCAGCCGCATGTTCGCCCCGGCGGCAAAATGTGAGCTGGGGATGCTCAGTTTGATGGCTTGGGTTTGATATCGGATCGCCGAGTCGAATTCGCCGGCCTCGGCATAGGCCGCGGCGAGGGTGCCGCATTGATTGGCGCTCGACCACATGGAAAGCTCGCAGGCCTTGGTGGCGAGTTGGATCGCCCGCCGGCCGTCGCGGTAGCGCTGATCGGGGCAAGTGGCCAATAGCCAGGCGGCGTTGTTGTAGGCCGAGGCAAAGTTGGGATCGAGCTGGATCGCCTGGTGGAAATTTTGCAGTGCCCGGTCGTACACCTTCTTGGCGCTCCACGCCAGGCCGCGATTGTCCCACGCCCGCACATGCCCCGGGTCGAGCCGGATGACCTGATTGAAGTCAGCGATCGCCCGATCGTAGTCCTGCTTCTTGGTGTAGGCGATGCCGCGGTTGTTAAAGGTGGCCGGTTCGGGATCGAGCTTCAGACGTTCGGTATAGTCGGCGATTTCCAAATCCAGTTCGCCTTTCTGATGCCAGACCACCGCGCGATCGCGATAGGCCTTGGCCGCTTGCTTGACGTCCTTCCCTTGACTGATGATTTCGGTGTAGTAGGCCGGAGCTTCGTCCAGGGTCACGACGTCGCTGCGCCGCACCCAGCCCTTCTCCTGATAGCCAACCAGCAAGAAGTCTCCATTCACGTTCTGGACGGTCCAAGGGACCGGCGTCTTCGACAAGTCGATCGCTTGATCTCCCATTTTGACCACCGCATCGATCTTGGGCATCACCTTGGTTCCCTGCCCGACCGGCGTCCAACTTCCGGTCGCCAGGGTGGTCCCGCGCCGCAGGGCTTGCTCGGCCGCCGAGTTGACAACCGCTGGGTTGGCAGCGGGCGCACTCGATGGTCCTGCGGTTTGCCGCCCAACAGCCGGCGGGCTCCCCTGCCCCGAGGCTAGCCCAGGGGGTGCTTGCGTCCATTGACCCGCGGCGGCCTGATTGGCCTGCCCGCTGGCCGGTGGCGTCGGCTGCCCGACGGACGGCGGACTGTCGGCGAGCGCCAGGGAACCGGCGCATATTGTCCCAACGAAAACCAAGCAGCGACGACAAAGACAAGCCCCTTGCATGGTCTCATACCCCGTTATCTAGGCAAAGTTTCCGTGGCACCAGAAGCGCGGAACGGTTCTGAGAATGGCCGCAAAGGATACCGATCCCAGCGAAAGCGGGGCAAGAGATCTGTGCCCGGCCCTCCAACGGAACGCTCGGCCGACCATTTCATCTAGTCAGCTTCGAGAGACATCGGGCTCGAGCGAATGCTAGCATTGTCACCCGGGACTGGGATTGCCGACGAGAGGCCAGTATTGCCGCCGCACGTGGGGGGCCGCGCGGCCCTTAGGCACAGACGTCCGTGTCCAAGATTCGTCGGGTCAGCCGGCTCGCCGGATCAGCGATTCCTTATCCGCACGGCGAAGTCGCTTGATGGCCGCCTCGCGCCGCAGTGCCAGGCTGCGGTTGGCTTGCGATTCGTGATAGACCAGCGTCACCGGCAACCGGCTACGTGTGTATCGCGATGCCAATCCGGCGTTGTGCCGTGCCCAGCGGCGGGCTAGATCGTTGGTGATCCCAGTGTACAGCGAACCGTCGCCGCATCGCAGCAAATAGACGAACCAGGGGCCTGTTTTCGCCATCGGGTCGCCTGGATTCTGGAGAATGGCAAAAGGCCGGTCGGCGCGAAACCGCGCCGATCTCGCTTTCTCCATCGGCAAAATCGGAGCCGCGAGAACAGTGAATCGGAGCGGGCCGGCCCGGTTGGGGGTGAGGAACTACTCCGGCAATGGACAGGTTAAACCGATCGCTTCAACCCTTGGGCCGGCGAACTTTGTAATTGCCGCGGCTTTCGTCGTACTCCAAAGCAATCAGTCCCTTGGCCTCGATCTCTTCGAGCAGATCGGAAAAGCTGGCGAAGCCGTAATAGCCCTCGTTGAAACCGGGAAAGACACGGCGAATGGTTTGCTTGAGCAGCGAGCCCCAGATGGGATCGTAGTCCTGCTCGACCGACTGCAGCACCTCCATCACCCGATCGCGCGCCTCCTGCTTCTTGTCGTCTTTCGAATTTCCTTCGGCGGCTTTGCCCTCTTTGACTGGCGCTCGAGCGGGCACCTTTTTGGCCATGCGAATCAAGTCGTCGTAGTATAAGAACTCGTCGCAGTTGGCGATCAGCAGATCGGAAGTCGAGCTTTTCACGCCGCAGCCGAGCACACGCTTGTTGTTCTCCTTGAGCTTGGAAACCAGCGGAGAGAAGTCGCTATCGCCCGACAGCAGGGCGAACACGTCGATGTGCTGTTTGGAATAGCACAGGTCCAGTGCGTCGACCACCATGCGAATGTCGGCGCTGTTCTTGCCGCTCATTTTCGATTGCGGGATGTCGATCAGTTCGATTCCCTGCAGATGGAATTCGCGTACCGCGTCCTGATAGTGCGTCCAATCGCAATAGGCCCGCTTGAAGACGATGCGCCCCTTTTCCAAGAGCCGTTTGAGGACGAGCTGAATCTGGAACTGGCCCGCCTTCATGTGGCGCACACCGAGCGCCAAGTTCTCGAAATCGACAAACACCGCGATCAGGGGTTCTTCGGACATTCGTTCGTCTTTCGGCCTCGTGCGCTGCGCGGGGGGTGAGAAGCGGGGTCATTCTACCCCCTCGCGTCGTGGGCCGATAGAATCGCCTGCTGGCCACGTCCCTGCTGGCCAAGATCGCGATGGAGACAGCTCTGCGATGCCCTTCAGCCCGTCCCTTGCCGACCGCGTTCGCCAGGCACTGCGGCACACGCGTGCGATCGACGAGCGGCGAATGTTCGGCGGACTCGCCTTTTTACTGCGCGGCAACTTACTCGTCGGAGTCCGCAAAGACTCGCTGTTAGTGCGGCTGGGAGCCGAGGCGGCCGGCCGTGCGCTGGAAGACCCCCATGTAACCCGATTTGTGGCCGGTCAGCGGGAAATGAAAGGCTGGGTGGTCGTGGCCCTCGATGGCCTGGAAGGCGACCCTGCCTTGGGCCATTGGATCGACGGAGCGATCGAGTTCGTGACGCAGCTACCGCCAAAGTAGAGTCGCTAGTCGGCCTGATCGTTTCCCTGCTCTTGCGTGACGTGGGCAACCAGCGCGTCGAGCTTCGTGGCGCTGAAGGGCTTGGCGAAAATGCCGTCGATGCCGCATTGGCTGGCCCTGGAAAAGTCGACCGGATCGGCCGTCAGCGCAAAGATCGGAAAACGGTCCCCGCAGCGATTCCTCAGCCGCCGCGCGGTTTCATAGCCATCGATTCCCGGCATGTGAATATCGAGCAGCACGATTTCCGGCGTATTTTCTTCCGCCAGTTTGAGCGCCGTGCACCCATCGGCAGCCAAGCAGGTTTCGTGTCCACTGTCGGCTGCCAGGCAGGTGACCACCAAACCCACTTCGCGTTGATCATCGACTACAAGAATTCGCATCGCTCGGGATCCCTCGTTGGCTGCCAGTTCCGACCGGCAGGGAGATCGTTCATGTCGCCCGAAAGAAGTGCAATGGGCGTGCCAAAATCCGGCTTAGAGCTGCCGACTGGGCTTTCTCCCCGCCGCCAATGCGCCGCCCCCCATGAGGCTACCCTGGCCGGCCGGCCACTGCCGGAGGGTGGACGTTCGGCCACTCCCATTCGCCGCGAACGGTACTTAAGATCGTACTGCCCACCGCGGCATTCGCTCACCCACGTTTCGCGTCCAGACCGCAGAGAACCTATGAAAACATTGAAAGTTGGGATCGCCGGAATTGGTTTCATGGGCATGATCCATTACCTGGCCTGGCAGCGAATCAAAGGAGCGAAGGTGACCGCCATTTCCACGCGCGACCCCAAAAAGCTGGCCGGCGATTGGCGGTCGATCAAAGGCAATTTCGGCCCGCCGGGCGAGCAAATGGATTTGTCGGGAATCAGCACCTACAGCGAGCTCGGCGATCTGCTCAACGATCCCTCGATCGATCTGGTCGACGTGTGCCTGCCGCCTTACCGGCATGCCGAGGTGACGATCGCCGCGCTGAAGGCTGGCCGCCACGTGCTCTGTGAAAAACCGATCACCCTCGACAGCCGTTCGGCCAGCAAGATGATGCGCGCCGCGGAGGGGGCGGGTCGGCAACTTTTGGTCGCTCACGTTCTGCCGTTTCTGGGAGAGTACGCCGCGGCCCACAAGCTCGTCACGTCGGGCAAGTACGGCAAGCTGCTTGGCGGACACTTCAAGCGGATGATTTCCGAACCTAAATGGATCGCCGACTTTTTTGATCCCGCCCGCGCCGGGGGCCCAATGATCGATCTGCACATTCACGACGCGCATTTCATTCGCCTGTTGTGCGGCATGCCGAAGGCTGTCTTCACCACGGGCCGGATGCGCGGCGCGGTGGCGGAACAGTTCACGACGCAGTTTCTGTTCGATGATCCGCGGTTGGCCGTCACCGCGAGCAGTGGGGTGATTGCCCAGCCCGGGCGATCGTTCACGCATTCCTTCGAGATCAACCTGGAGAAGGCCACGCTGGTCTACGATTTCGCCGTGGTTGGGGACGAGCCGCGGCTCAATATTCCGCTGACCGTGTTTACCAACGACGGCAAATCGACGCAGCCGGCGCTCCCCGCCTCGGGCCCGCTGGCTGCTTTCGAGGACGAGCTGGCGGAGGCGGCCCGGTCGATCCGCACCGGCCGGATTTCGTCCCTGCTTTCGGGTGAAATGGCCCGTGATGCCCTGCTGATTTGCGAAAAGCAGACCTCCTCGCTGGCAGCGGGCCGGCAGGTGAAAATCTGAGCCGATTTGTGAAAATGGAGGGGTGGTGTCGAAGGGGGCGGGCAGCTCCGGAGACCGCCCCTGCATGTGCTTTTGGCCGCCGTCGTTTGCGGGTCGAACGTCAGGCAGAGACGCCCTAGGGCTCGGCAGCCCGTCGCCAACTGTCTTAGCCGCTGTGCATGAAAAAAACGGTCGGCTTTATTTTCACGGTGCCAGCGTCATGGGCCGCACGTTTTGATCGGTTTGCGCCGTGTGGTAGCGGTTGCGCCGTGGTTCGAAGGAAAAACCGGCGCTTGCGGATTTTTGACCGGCGGCAAAACGTGGCCTATATTGAAGAAGGCCCCGGTTGCATGCCCGCTCCGCGCGCCTTGCCCGCCGAGAATCCGCTGTTGGACCGAAAGCCCGTTCCCGCCCTGCTTGGTGAGAAGATCCGGCCTATGCGACGACCGTCGATTGCGCTCCTGCGGACGACTTTGACCGCCCTCTGTCTTTGCACTTTGTCCGCAGCCGCCCTGGCGCAGCAAGCCGCGGCCCCGGCAGTCGTCGCCCCCGCGGCCGACCTGGCCCAAATCGAAAGCGTCGTGCGGCGCGGTCAAAAGCTGGAAAACGAACATCGCTGGGGCGAAGCGGTCACGCTGTACGAAGAAGCCCTTCGCGATAATCCCACGGACCACGAACTAGTCAGTCGGCACGAATTGGCCAAGATCCATTACGATCTGGGCCGTCGCTACCACGATTCCAGCTTCGTTCGCTCACTGACCAGTCTCGATCAACGCGAAGCCACGGCCCTGTATGGGGAAGTGCTGTCGAAAATCCAATCGCACTATGTCACCGAGCCCGACTGGGCCGCGTTGGTTCGCCGCGGCACCGCCGGGTTGGAGGTAGCGCTAGGTGAGAACGCGTTTCTCCGCCAGACCGGTTTGAATGCCGGCCGACCCGAAATCGACGCCTTCCGCCAGCAGCTCGTGCGCCAGATGCAAAGCCAGACGATCCGCGATCGCCAGCAAGCGGTCGACGCGGTCAATCAGGCCGCGCAATTGGCTCGTCAGCAGCTCAAGCTGTCGCCTGCCGCCGTGATCCTGGAATACGCTTGCGGCGCTGCCGGCTGCCTCGACGAATACTCGGCTTATTTGACCAGCGATCAATTGAACGACGTCTATTCGCAGATCGAAGGCAACTTTGTCGGCTTGGGAATCGAACTCAAGGCCCACAACAATTCGCTGTTGATCGTCAAGGTGATCACTGGCAGTCCGGCCGAGCGAGCCGGCCTCAAGGCCCAAGACCGGATCATAGCCGTCGGCAGCCGTTCGACGACTGATTTGTCGACCGATCAAGCCGCCGACTTGTTGCAAGGCTCGGAAGGAACGTTGGTCGAGCTGTCGGTTCAATCTCCCGGCGCGGCGATCCGTAAAATGGTCGTCCGCCGCCAACACGTGGAAGTTCCCAGCATCGACGACGTGAAAATCGTCGATCGCGAGCGAGGCATCGGCTATCTAAAACTGACCTGCTTCCAAAAGACCACGAGCCGTGACCTCGACACCGCTCTCTGGCGGCTGCAAAGCCAGGGGATGCGTAGTCTGATCATGGACCTGCGGGGCAACCCTGGCGGATTGCTCACTTCGTCGGTCGAAGTGGCGGACAAGTTCGTTTACGACGGCGTGATCGTCTCCACCCGCGGTCGCAGCTCGCTGGAAGACTACAACTACACGGCCCATAAAGCCGGCACCTGGGACATTCCCCTGGTCGTGCTCATCGACGGCGACAGCGCCAGTGCCAGCGAAATCTTCGCCGGTGCCATTCGCGATCATCACCGCGGCACGATCATCGGCCAGCGGAGCTACGGCAAGGGTTCGGTCCAGGGCATTTTCCCCCTCGGAGCTGCCGGGGCGGGGGTGCGGCTGACCACGGCGAAATTCTATTCGCCCAGCGGGGCTGCCATCAGCAAAGTGGGGGTCAAGCCGGATATCGAACTTCGCCGCGACGCCAAGCCGGTCGTGGGCGACGTGACCAGCGCCGGCCTGAATGAAACCGCCGCCGGCACCGAAGTGGCTGCCAACTCCGCTCCCGAAACGGACAACGTCCTCGATGCGGCGGTCAGCTTTCTGCGGACGCCCGGCCGCCGCGAGACGACGGTCGGCAACAGTCGCGACGGGCGTGAGCCTTCGGCCCTGCGGCCGTCCCTGCGGACGAAATAAGCTCCGCCATTTGGCCTTTGGGCCGGCTCGACTGGCCGCAGCACCGCGGCCTTTGCTCTCGGATCCCGCCAGCACCGCGAACGCCAGGCGGTTTCCCTCGCTGCTCGGCCAGTTTCACTCAGCTCGTCCGCCGACACTGGCATTCTCGCTTCGGCACTGCCGGGCTTATACTCCCCCGGCATGAAACGTCATCCCTGGCCGCTTTTCTTTCTGCTTGCCGCCTGTCTCGGTTGCCAGACGGCGGCGTCGGGCATCCCTTCCGACCTCTGTAATGTTCCTGGGCGCCAGGCCGTCGCCCAGCGGATTGTCGCGCGCGGCGGAACTCTGGAAACCGGCGGGGGTGAGTGGGACGGCAGCGTCGATGCCACGACGCGCGCTCGGATGGGCCAGCCGATCTCGACCGTCGTCCTGCCGCAGGATCGGTTCAATGCGGGCGACGTCGCCGAAGCCCAGCTGATGTTTCCCGAGGCCAAGATCAGCACGCCGCTCACGCTCGAGGATGCCCAAGAGCAACGCGACGAGGAAGAAGAATCGGACGGCTGATCCGCGCCGGCAGGCGTGGGGCCTGATGAGATTCTCCGTTCCCGGAAACTTCTGATTTCCTGATTGACAGGGCCGCGCGGTTTGCTACGATCGCTAGACGTACGTCGAATCGACGTAGGAAACGAGGTGACGCGATGAGCGGCAAACCGAAATCACTGCACGGACTCGGCCAGCTGCAGGCCGAAGTGTTGGAATTCGTCTGGCGGCGCGGCGAAGC
>DATJTR010000661.1:0-7968 GCA_035503215.1 Pirellulales bacterium | reverse complement strand
GAGATCAAACGGAAATCAACCCGTGACCAGCCACTGCGGCCGCGCGAGACCCTTGGAATGGGTCTTCGCGGGCCGCCAGGCCCAGTGACGCTACACCTTATCCAAGCCCCAAAACTGTCCAACAGTTGGGGTCCACCTCAGTCGTCGATCTGGCATTCGGACGGTATGCGGGCAAAGGGACAGGCGAAATGGGACTGCTCACCCAAGTTGCAGACAGTCTCTCGCCAGGGAACGTCCTAGTCGCCGATCGCTACTTCCCGTCGTACAAAACGGTCGCAATGCTCAAGGCTCGCGGCGTCGATCTCGTTTCCATCAGCCATAAGGGGCGCCACGTCGATTTCAGGCGTGGCGAACCTCTTGGACCGAAGGACCACGTTGTCGAATGGCATCGCGGTCAGTATCACACCGCGAGGGGAGAAAACGCTGCTAACCACGGCGCGATGCCCGAGACTATCCGCATGCGTGAATTCGTGATCGAGATTGAAGGCCGCGATGGCAAGGAAAAGGTAGTGGTGGTCACGACGATCACCGATCCTGTTCCGCAAAAGGAAATCGCCGATCTTTACCGCGCACGTTGGTTGTGCGAACTAGACTTCCGCTCAATCAAACACAGCCTGCACATGGACGTACTGCGGTGTAAATCGCCGGAAATGGTCCGCAAAGAAATCTGGTGCCACGTGATGGCGTACAACCTTCTGCGAGGTACTATGACGGAAACCGCCAAGCGTCATGCCATCACACCGCGCCAACTGAGCGTCAAGGGCACGATGCAAGCGATCGAGGCGTTTACGCCTGCTATGATGGCTGCTGGCAGCGAGACGCTCTACGACGCGATGCTAACGACGGTTTCGGCCCATCGAGTCGGTAACCGACCGGGACGCCTTGAACCGCGAATGAAGAAGCGTCGTCCGACTTGGCAGACGTACATGATGAAGCCACGCCAAAAACTGCGTCGTCGGCTAAAATCAAGCGCCCCTTAAGCTAGTGCCATTCGGCCAAAGGCTCTAGGCTTTAGTACGGATCGCGCTGCGCCGCGTGTCGCGCATCGCGACAGCGCGCTAACTAACCCGACGCGCCAGCGAGGGAACAGTAGAGAAGACACAGCGCACGCCCACACGGCGTTGGATCGCTCCCGGCCTGTCGCCTAGAGCCTTTTTCTCGCCGCGACAAGTAGTCCGACTGCGGCCATTGCGGCCAGCACCAGACTGCTCGGCTCAGGGGTCACGGTCAGCTGACCGCGGAGTTCGCCGCTCGGGTAGACCGAGTCGGCAATGTTGATGTACGTATTGCCGGCCATCGCGTCGGTGATTTGCGCCATCGTCAAATTCGGCGACGCCGAACCCGAGAACGTGCCCGTCGTCGCGCCAGGGTCGTCGAGGACCAGCAGCGAAATGGTCGGGCCATTCGCGCCGGCGGCTCCGTCGGACAGCCGCACCGACGAGGAACCGCCGAGCAGGTCGGCATATTGGCCTGTTCCGGCGACGATCGAAAACGCGCCGCTCGTCGTGTCGAGCGTCGCCTCGACGCTGCCATACGCCGGGGTGTTGTGGGGTGGGACTTCCTGGAACGGATCGAGTTCGGCTTCCAGGGTAATGATTGCCGCGAGCGCGGAACTCGCCGAACTGCCAGCCATGCCAAACGCCAGAACTGCCACCGCAAACAGCAACCCACGTTTGGCACGCATGAGCGTTTCCTCCTAGGATTGGCATGCTCCGGCGGCCACGTTCGGCTCGCCAGAAACGGCTGCCGCTGGGGCCGGGCCCCCTAAACCTACCCGATCGCGGGGTGTATATTCAAGTTAAAGTTTGATGAAAATCAAAACTCCTTGCGCGACGGTCGCCCAAGCGAGCAATCCGCGGCCAGCGGCGCAGCCTGGTTGTTTCGTGTCGTTCGAGATTTTCTTGGCCCTCGGAGCAGTGTGACACGGTATCCGTTCGATGTCCGTTCGCCATCGACCGTCAGCGCGCGGCCTCCTTTCGCGGTGCCAACGAATCCGCCTTGCGCAGGCGCGCAGTTCGGTTCGCATTGTCTCCGAATCAACCTGCGGCGTCACTCCCCTCGGCCCACCGCGCCGCGTGAGGGGAACCCCCAAGCGCGAGCCAGCGGCCCACGCGCTCAACTCGCCGCGGCGTGAGCTCAACGCCGCGTGCCCCGTTCGCGTTACGGGTTCGTGGCCGGTATCGCGGCGGCGCAAGCACCGACTCAAAGTGCCAGCGATGGAGATCACCGTTCGGCCCGACGACGCCGCCGGGCTTTCGCACCCATGGCCTGTAATTTGTCGCCTGTAGCCTTCGCTGCAACAACCCCGCACCCCTTGTGGGGCCTTGCCGCCAGCGGCTAAATTGGTTGCTCCCCCAAGCGCTCCCTTAGCTCAATTGGCAGAGCATCTGACTCTTAATCAGAGGGTTGATGGTTCGAGTCCATCAGGGAGCACTTCTTAGCAACCCTCGCCGAAGTCGTTACAGCGGGACATTTTTCCCCGCTGTCCAGGGACTGAATGCTCCGATACCGTGAACCTTCACCTTGCGTTTCCAGATTTTCTGGCCGCCAAAGGCGAACAACGTATCGAACTCGGGGCCGCCCAGGCAGAGACCGATGACCCGATTGCGGTCGGGAGTGGGCAAAATCACCTGGCTCGGGCCATCGTCGGCGCAGGCCTGCACGCCCCAGCGGGTGGCCACCAGCAGCGGCCCTTCTTTCGTGTGGCACAGCGACTCGGCACCGGCGTCGTCTTCCCAGTCAGGTACGTGCAACCAGAAAAACCGCTCTTTGTTCGTCAGCGTGCCATCCGCGTTGATCTGGTAGCTGTAAGCCCATTTCGAACGCCCGTCGGCCACCGCTAACAACCACTGGTCGGGCCGGTAAGCCAGGCCCGTGGCGAATTTCAAGCCCGCATCGACCTGTTGCTTCTGGCCATCTTTGACGAACCAGACGCTCCCTCCCTCCCCCGGCTTGTCGCCGTTGCTGGTGACATACAGCCCGCCGTCCGGGGTGGCGAGCAAAGATTGACCGCGAATCCCATCCACGACCAGGCTGCCTTTGCCCGCCGCGTCGTAACGCACGATCTTGCCGGTCTCGCTCGAAACGGCGTGCAGCGCGCCATCGGCGGCAACCGTCAGGCCGTTGGCCCGGCCGGCGTCGGGCAAAAACTCTTTGACGTGTCCCTCGACGTCGATGCGATAGATTTTGTCGTCCGCGGTATCGACGAAAAAGACTTCGCCACTGGCATTCACGGCCGCTCCGCGTGCGTCATGGCGATCGTCGGCCACCAGTTGCCAGGGTTCGTCGGGCAGGATGATGTCTCGCACGCGCGGGGCACTCGGCCCTGCTTTGACCGGCTTCGGCCAGTCCCGCCAAAGATAGGCCATCGCCTCGCGGTAGTGCTCGTAGAAGCCGGCCCCGTGCCCGCCGTCAATGATCCGGAAGGAGAAATCGTAACCCGAAAACCGCAGGGCTTTGTCCATTTCCTGATCGAGCAGGAACCAATCGCCGGCGCAGTTCTCCATGTCGTGCGTGCCCGTGGTCAAAAACGCGCGAATCGGTTTGGCTTCGAATTTTCTCACCAGCGTGGGAAACTCGTGGCCGCCGCGGAAGGCGACAAAGCTGCCGCTGTTGGCATAAACGCGACTGAAAGCTTCCGGGCGATGCCAGGCCGCGTTGAACGCCGCGATGCCGCCGCTGCTGATGCCGGCGATGCAACGGTCGTTGCCGTCGGTCGAAAGTTTTAGATCGAACTGTTTCGACACCTCGGGCAAAATCTCGTCAACCAGGAAGCGGACATTGTTGTCGCTCACGCCGTCATACTCGAAACAACGGTTGCGGCGACCGACCGTCTCCTTGACCGTGGCCGGCAGGGTGCCCGGCGTCACGAACACGCCAATCGTCACCGGCATCTCCTTGGTGGCGATCAACGTTTCCAATAGCGGTTGTTCCTCTGGTTTGAAACCGTCGGTCCTCACGTAGACGCAGGCTGGTTTCGTGCCGTCGTATTGCGCGGGGATGAAGACCGTCACTTGCCGCACGGTGCCCGGGTAAATCGTGCTGCTCGAAAACGCAAAACTCTTCAGTTCGCCTTTGCGAATCTCTTCCGCTTTGATTTCGGGAGGAACGTAGGCACTTGCTGGCGTCCCGGGCGTGCTCACGGCGACCGCGGCCACGCTGCCGGCCAGCGGCTTGATGATCCATTGCAGGTGCGGGTCGGCAGGGCTGCTGTTCCACAAGTCGATTTTGGCCCCGGGATTTGGATCGCCGCTTAGATGATCGAGGTTCTTTTCCGGCGCGTGCCTGGGGCTCAGGCAATAGGAACCGTTCGGGTTCTTCTTCAGGGCCCACTCCTGCCAGGGCTGCCCGCTCTCGATTTCCAGCACGACGGCGGTGCCCGTTTCTACGCCTCCCTTGGCCACGGCCAGGACGAGGTTCGAGTTGTAAGAGGGCTTGATCGAGTAGAAGTCGTTTCCCTTCGCCGTGATCACCCATTTCTGGTTGGGCGACGGCGCCGGTTTCCCGATCGACAACAACGTCCCTTCGGTCGTTCCCGAATCGACAGCCTCCAGCACCAAAGCCGGCGCGCTGGCCGGAATCAGGGCGTAAGCGCCCCAGTCCTCGGCGACCGACGGGCTTGCCGCCACCCCCACCCACACGATCGCGACCAGGCGAAGGATCGAGTGGATTCCCACGTCGATCGACATGCAATTTCGCTGCAGCATATTCAAGGTTCTCTTTCGCCGGGATTGCAGACAGGAGTTTTGGCCGCGCTTGCAGGTTTACCGCGCCCAAGCGGCAGCATTCCTATTTTGTTTCCCGTGTAGTCCGAGGGCAATTGTTTTGTCGGGCGGACCATGCCAAACGAGGTGTGGCCCGACGCGGAGCGCAGCAGCGTGCTGGCCGCCGCGGGACCGCGATTCGCAGCTCTTCGCCCGCAGCGATCTCAGGGCGCGACAAATTCAAAGCAAACCGGCGAGCCAATGGCCTGCGGCTCGCCCACCGCCGCAAGGCGACCGGTCTGCTGATCGATGCGAAACGTCACGACGGTGTTCGAGTCCTGGTTGCCGGCCAGCAGGAAATTGCCCGTGGGATCGATGCCGAACCCGTAGGGCGTTTTGCCGCGCGTCGAGGTACTGTCGATCGAGCGCAGCGTGCCTCGCACCCCGTCCACCGCGAACAGCGTGATGCTGTTGAGCCCGCGATTCGAGGCGTACACGAACTTGCCCGAGGGGTGGACTTGGATCTCGGCCGCGCTGTAGTTCTTCCGGAGCGGCTCCCCCTCGCGCAGGCTGGAGATCGTTTCGATCGGCGTCAGGCGGCCCGCGCTCGCGTCGTAGTCAAATGCCGTTATCGTGCACGCCATCTCGTTGATCACGTAGCCGAACTTGCCGCTGGGATGAAAGGCAAAATGCCGCGGCCCGGAACCCGGTGCGACCGACACCGAAGGCGGATCGTTCGCCGTGAGCCGAGCCGTGGCCGGGTCGAGCCGGTAGACCAGCACTTTGTCCAAACCCAAGTCGGCCGCGACCGCAAAGCGATTGCCCCGGTCGAGATTGATCGAGTGGGCATGCGATGCCTCTTGCCGCTTCGGATTGACGCTGTGCCCCTTGTGTTGGATGACCGACGCCGCCGCGCCCAGTCGTCCCTGGCTGTCCAAGGGGAACGACGCCACGCCCCCGCCATAATTGGCCACGAGCAGGCACCCTCCCGATTTATCCACGGCCAGGTAACAGGGCCCCTCGCCCCCCGAGGGCCGATGATTGAGCGGGCTCAGTTCGAGCGTCGCGCGATCGATGGCAAAGCCATTGATCTCGCCGATCGGCTTGTCATCCCGATCGTCAATCTCGCCGACGCTATACAAGAACCGGCCGCTCGGATGCGCGGCCAAAGACGAAGGATTCGTCGCCTTGGCCGCCAACACCGGCTGGCTGCACTTGCCGCTGGCCAAATCGAGCCGGCAAGCATAAATCCCCTGGCTCTTTTCGCCAGTGTACGTGCCGACGTACACGATCCACGAGTCCGGGGTCGTCGACGGCCGCGGCTCCGCATCGGCCGCCGCCACCCAATTCAACGACGCTGCGACGATCCAGCCTGCCAGAACGAGCGCAAAGCGATGCATGGGGTGCGGCCTTTCGATTGAAGAAAACAATTCCAGGCAACGCGATCGACATGGCGGGCAAAAGACGAACGAGCGATGGGCCTTCCAGGTCAACCGCAGCGGCAAGCAGCGCTCATAACCGGGATCTCGTTTTTTTCGGACCGCGCGATTCTAGCAGGCCGTGCCGGCACGCGGCAGAAGTGCAATGTACGTGCGCAGCGACCGTGGCCTGCGCTCCGCGCTGCAAAGCAGAAGGCATCCGAAATCAGCCACGATCGCGTGCCGGTGATCTTGAACGCCAAAGTCGCTGCCGTGCTGCCTGGGCAGCATGATGGGAAAGCGACTTGCAACTGCGCCGTACGGTCACTAATGGCAACTCGCCGGAATCCCAGTCGGGATCGGAGTAAAGTCTTCTCCGCTACAGGGCTGGAAGTCTGGGGGCCAACACCCTCGCATTTGGCATAACACGCGGTTCTGCAGCGGCGCGTCGAGATTGACGCGTGATACCATCAGCTCGAGGACGAACGGGCCGCAGTTGAACCCGAGCTGCCAAACATCGCGCGCCAGGTAACGTGGAACATACCCGATTTGCATGCGGTCAGCCTCAGTTCGGACCGCGACGGCAAACGGGTCATGCTCATTCTGAAAGTCGAGCATCAACTTCAGCGGCTCGTCCTCTTGAAGCGTTGCAATGCGGCTGACCGCGGCCGCCGGCAGCCAACGAATACCATGAAGAAAAAACTTGCTTAGATAGCAACCTTTAGAATCGGGGACGGGGCAAGGAAAGACTTCGATTGCGTCGGTCTGGCGAATGCCCTCAGTCACGCCCAGCGCTCGGCGCTGGCCGCAATTCCGGGGGGGCTCTGCTGGTCGGCGGCTATTCTTCGAACGCACCTCGATTGGTGTCCGGCGATCGAGCATCGGTGCCGGGGCTAGCCCGATCGAAGAGACTGGCCGGCCAGCCGGCACTCTCGGATTCCGCCCCGTTAAATCCCCCGCCGGTGCCGGTGCCAAGAATTCCTCCCATCTGTCGCCAGCTCTTGAGCCTCGGCGTGCGACGTAGGACAATACGGCCGGAGCTTCGGCGGCGTCCGCGCCGTCGGCTTTCTCCTTGCCCTTCCGCCCCCAGCACTTCAGCCTTTGGACTTTTGCCTCCCATGAAACCACTGCTCGCGTTCGTCTGCCTCGTCGCCGTGCTTTGCTCCGTTGCTCTGGCCGACGACCGGCCCAACATCGTCGTGGTCCTGGTCGATGACATGGGCTATTCGGACATCGGTTGCTTCGGCAGCGAAATCCCCACTCCCAATCTCGATCGGCTGGCCGCCGGCGGCCTGAAGTTCACGCAGTTCTATAACACTCCGCGCTGCAGTCCCACGCGGGCCTCGCTGCTGACCGGGCTCTATCCTCATCAGGCCGGCTTGGGCTGGCTGGATGGAATGGTCATTCCGACGTCGAAGGGTTTCAAGGGGAAGTTGATGCCCCGCTGCGTCACGATGGCCGAAGTGCTGGGCGAGGCGGGCTATTTCACCGCCATGACCGGCAAGTGGCATCTGGGCCAGCAGAACGGCACGCCCCCGTGGAAACGGGGTTTTCAGCGGTCGCTCAATTCGAAGTTCGGCGAAGTCTATTTTCCCAAGGAATTCGACTCCAGCGACAACACCAAGTTTCTCTATCTCAACGGCCGTGAAATTCCCAAGGACTCGCCCGAAATCGGCAGCGATTGGTACAGCACCGATCTGAACGTCGATTGGGGATTGAAGTTCATCGACGAGGCCCAGGCCGAGAAGAAACCCTTCTTCCTCTATATCGCGCAGGGGGCGGTTCACTTTCCCTTGCGGGCGCCGGCCAATCTGATCGAGCACTACCACGGCAAATACATGCAGGGC
>DATJTR010000660.1:0-2023 GCA_035503215.1 Pirellulales bacterium | reverse complement strand
GATTCCCTTGCCCGACGGCCGCGGCAACATGCGGGTGGGGGTGCCCACGATGGTCGCGGGCGCCCCGGTCCGCGACAAGAACGACCACGTCATCGCCGTGCTGGGCCTGCGCGTGCGACCGCAGGTCGATTTCACGCAGATCTTGTCCACGGCGCGTTTTGGCAGCTCGGGCGAAACCTACGCCTGCGACGCTCGCGGCGTGCTGCTCTCCGAAAGCCGCTTCGACGACGAACTGAAACAAATCGGCCTGCTTCCCGACCGCGAAGACGCCGCCTCGATTCTGGAAGTGCAAATCCGCGATCCGGGAGTCGACATGACCGACGGCCAGCGGCCCTCGCTGCGCCGTAGCGAACAGCCGCTGACGTATGCCGCCACGCAACTGGCCGAGGGGCGCAGCGGCGTGAACGTGATCGGCTATCGCGACTATCGCGGCGTGCCCACGGTCGGCGCCTGGCAGTGGCTGCCCGACCTGGGCTTTGGCGTGATCACGGAAATGGATCTTTCGCAGGCCTTCGCTCCCTTTCAGGCGGTGCGGCGGACCTTTTGGGCTCTGTTCGGCCTCTTGCTGTTGGCCTCGATCGTGATTTTCGGCTATTCACTGCTCGTGGCCCGGCTGGAACGCAAGGCCCGGCAGTCGGCGCTCGAAGCCAAACGCCTCGGGCAATACGTGCTCGAAGAGCGGATCGGCTCCGGCGGCATGGGAGCCGTGTACCGCGCCCATCACGCCATGCTCCGCCGGCCGACGGCCGTCAAACTGATCGATCCCGATAAAACGACCGACGTCTCCATCGCCCGCTTCGAGCGCGAGGTGCAGCTCACCAGCCAGCTCAACCATCCCAACACCATCGCCATCTACGACTATGGCCGCACGCCCGAAGGGGTGTTTTATTACGCCATGGAGTTGCTCGACGGGTTGACGCTGCAATCGCTTGTCGAACGCTTCGGCCCGCAGCCCGAAGAGCGCGTCGTCAACATCCTCGAGCAGGTCTGCGGCTCGCTCGCCGAAGCCCACGCCGCCGGCCTGATCCATCGCGACATCAAGCCGGCCAACATCATGATCAACTGCCGCGGCGGGATGCTCGATTTCGTCAAGCTGCTCGACTTCGGGCTGGTCAAGGCAATGGACGGTCCGCGGCAATCGACCGTCACCGTCGCTCCCGGTCTGACCGGCACGCCGCTGTATATGTCGCCCGAGGCGATCGAGCAGCGCTGGACGGTTGACGCCCGCAGCGATCTTTATGCCCTGGGCGCGGTCGGCTATTTTCTGCTCACCGGCCGGCCGGTGTTCGAGGGAGACACGATCGTCGACATCTGCATGCGGCACGTCGACACCCTTCCGACGCCTCCCAGCGAGCGGGCACACCGGGCGATCGCTCCCGAGTTGGAAGCGATCATCCTCCGCTGCCTGGCCAAATCGCCGGCCGATCGCCCGCAGTCGGCCAAGGAGCTGCGCCGCGAATTGGAAGCGGCCAAGGTTCCCGACAACTGGACCGACGACGACGCGGCGGCCTGGTGGCAAAGCGTGCTGGGCGTGGCCCTGGCCACGACGGCCGAATATCCCACCCACGGCGACCACGGCCGCGACACGACGAGCGTCGGGGCGCGGTAAAACGGCGGCAAGCCGCCATTTCGCCCCGCGCGTACAATTCAGCGTGGGGGTCGATCGCGCTTCTCACCTTTCCAGGCGGAGGGTTTTATGAACGATCTATTCGCGCGTCGCGTCCATGCCGCCGCCGTGGCGGCCTGGTGGACCTGGCTGGCGGCCGTCGTCTTTTTGTCGGCAGCCTGGCTGTTTTTCATCCGGCTGATTCCGAACCCGCCGGATTGGCTCGTTTCGCTCTGGGCCGGCTTTTCAACCGACGCCATCCAGATCGTCACCCTGTGGGTGGTCGGCATCTTCAAGATGCTTCTGTGGCTGTGGGCGATGGCGGCTCTCTGGCTCACGCTTTGGGCCCGGCAGCTCGAAAAGCGCTAGGGCGGCACCCGCCAGCAAATCGGCAAGTCCGCCGCTTCGGGGGCAATC
>DATJTR010000659.1:0-4572 GCA_035503215.1 Pirellulales bacterium | reverse complement strand
CTTTTCCGCAACTTCACGCCGCATAACCGAGAGGATTCGATAGATGGTGGCAACCATCGCCTGGGTAATCTTGTTTTGCCTGCTGCTCGCCGTCGGCTGGATCATGACTCTCCTGGCCCTGCCCGGTAATTGGCTGCTCGTCGCCGCCGCCGCCGGCTATGCCTGGCTGGTTTCGGACGACAGTCGCCTGGGGCTGGGCTGGCCGACGGTGACGGCGCTGGCGGTTTTGGCAGTCGTCGGCGAACTGCTGGAACTGGTGGCCGCGTCGCGCGGCGTGCGGCAAGCTGGCGGCAGCCGCTGGAGCGCCCTGTTGGCGCTGCTGGGCTCCGTCGCCGGCGGCTTCGTCGGCATGTTCGCCGGCCTGCCAATCCCGATCGTCGGACCGTTGATTGCAGCGATTCTGTTCGCCGGCGTTGGAGCGGCGCTGGGAGCCGTGGCCGGCGAAAGTCTTGGCGGCCGCAGCCTCGCGGAAAGCCATCCCGTGGGACTGGCCGCGTTCCGCGGCCGCCTGCTGGGAACCGTGGCCAAGATGATCGTCGGCTCAGTGATGGTGGCCGTCTCGCTCTGCGCCCTGGTAGTGCGATAGCCGGCTCCCGGACTCCACTGGGCGCGGTTTCTCCTGCCGCGCCCCGCTCTGGTAAAATATCGGGTTTCCAACGGGATGTTTTGCCCTTGCAGGGTGCGTCACGATGAGCGACGGCCAAGCCGCAACCGCCGACGTCAGCCAAACAGGCGCCGAGTCGGACGCCATTCGCATTCGCGGTGCCCGGGTGCACAACCTGCAAAACGTCGACGTCGACATTCCCCGCGATCGAATGGTGGTCATTACCGGCCCCAGCGGGTCGGGCAAAAGCTCGTTGGCCTTCGACACGCTGTACGCCGAAGGGCAGCGACAATACATCGAAAGCCTGTCGGTCTACGCTCGGCAATTCCTGCAGCAAATGGAACGTCCCGACGTCGATTCGATCGAGGGACTGCAGCCGACCATTTCGGTCGATCAGCGGGCCGGTAGCCAGAATCCTCGTAGCACCGTGGCGACCGTCACCGAAATCTACGACTATTTGCGGTTGCTCATGGCCCGGCTGGGCGAACCGCATTGTCCAAACTGCGGCGCGGCCATCTGCCAACAATCGGCGGAACAAATCGTGTCCGACTTGTTGGCCCTGCCGGCGGGCACCAAGGCAATCATCCTGGCGCCGCTGGTTCGTGGGCGCAAGGGCGAGCACAAGGAAACCCTGTCGACGGTTCGCCGCGAGGGATTCGTGCGGGTGCGGGTGGACGGCGAAATCTTCGACGTCGAGCAGGTGCCGCCGCTGGCCGTGCGGAAGAATCACACCATCGAAGCGGTGGTCGATCGGGTCGTGATCCGACCTGGGCTCGAATCGCGATTAACCGAATCGATCGATCTGGCGATTCGGCATGGCGAAGGGACCGTGATGGTCAGCCACGTGCCGCCGGCAGCGGCCGGAGAGCCGGCCGGTCCCTGGAAGGAACGCCTATTCAGCACACTCCACGCCTGCCCCGACTGCAAACTGAGCTTCGAGGAACTGGAGCCGCGGAGTTTCAGTTTCAACAGTCCCTACGGCGCTTGCCCGCAATGCGAGGGCTTGGGCTACAGCGTGACATTCGATCCCGATCTGGTGATCCCCGACGCTGAACTGTCGCTGGCCGAGGGTGCGATCGCACCTTGGAAGGGCTCGATCGGCGGCTTGAGCAAAGGACATCGAGAAGAACTGGCCGATTTTGTCACGGCCACGGCAGTCGATTGGGATACTCCGCTCAGTGCATGGAAGCCGAAAGCGCGGCAGCAACTATGGGAAGGGGGCGGAAAATCGTTTCTCGGCCTGGCCACGCTGCTCGAAAAGGAATATGTCACGGCCACCGATCCGGCCAAGCGCGAACGCCTGGAAGCCTTCCGCGGCAATGTCCCCTGCACAGCCTGCGGCGGCGCGCGGTTGCGCCCCGAAGCCCGAGCGTGCCGCCTGGCGGGCAAAGCGATTCACGAGATCGCGGCGCTCTCGGTCGGTCGGGCTCGGGAATTCTTCGTAGCGCTCCGGTTTTCGCCCGCCGACCAGCCGATCGGCCAGCCGCTGGCCGAAGAGATCGGCAAGCGGCTCGAATTCTTGGACAAGGTCGGCGTCGAATACCTGACGCTCGATCGGCCGGCCGACACGCTCTCGGGAGGCGAACTACAACGCGTGAGGCTGGCGACTAGCATCGGCTCGGGACTGGTCGGGGTGTGCTATGTGCTGGACGAACCATCCATCGGACTCCATCCGCGCGACAACGGGCGGCTGATCTCTGCACTGCAAAACCTGCAAGCCCTCGGCAACACGGTGGTCGTGGTCGAGCACGACGAAGCGATGATGCGGGCCGCCGATACGCTGATCGACATCGGGCCGGCCGCTGGTCGCGGCGGCGGACGCATCGTCTCGCAGGGCACGCCCGCCGAGGTCATGTCCGATCCGCTCTCGATTACCGGCCGCTACCTGTCGGGCGAACTGACGATCCCGGTCCCGGCGGTCCGGCGACGGACGACCAAAACCCACTCGATCACGCTCGAGGGGGCAACGACCAATAACCTCAAGGATGTCGAATGTCGGATTCCGCTCGGCGTCTTCGTGGCTGTCACGGGAGTCAGCGGATCGGGCAAAAGTTCGCTGATCAACGAAACGCTGGCCCGGGCACTCGCCCGGCGTTTGGGGCAAGTCGCCCCCAAGCCGGGTGCACACCGCAGCCTTCGCGGGGCGAGCAACATCGATAAACTGATCGAAGTCGACCAGTCGCCGATCGGCCGCACGCCACGGAGCAACCCGGCCACGTACACCGGCGTGTTCGACGAAATCCGCAAAGTGTTCGCCGAGACGCGCGAAGCACGGCAACGTGGCTACCGCACCGGGCGTTTCAGCTTCAACGCCAAGGGAGGCCGCTGCGAGGAATGTCAGGGGCAGGGAGTGAAGCGGATCGAGATGAACTTTCTCCCCGACCTGACCGTGCCTTGCCCCGTCTGCGGCGGAGCACGCTTCAATCGGCAAACGCTGGAAGTCCATTATCGCGGCCGGTCGATCGCGGCGGTGCTCGACATGACCGTGGCCGAGGCGCTGGAGTTTTTTGAAAACTTCCCGCAGATCGTCCGACTGCTGTCCAGCCTGCAATTGGTCGGCTTGGATTATTTGACGCTCGGTCAGTCGTCGACGACCCTCTCGGGGGGCGAAGCCCAGCGAATCAAGCTGGCCACCGAACTGGCGCGCGTCGACACCGGCAAAACACTGTACATTCTCGACGAGCCGACGACCGGGCTGCACTTCGACGACATCCGCCAACTGCTCACCGTGCTCGGCCGGCTCGTCGATCGCGAAAACACGGTGCTGGTGATCGAGCACAACCTCGACGTGATCAAAACGGCCGACTGGATCATCGATCTTGGGCCCGAGGGGGGCGAAGCCGGCGGGCAGATCGTGGCTTGCGGCACGCCGGAAGAAATCGCCGCCCTGCCCGACAACGCCACCGGCCGGTTTCTGCGGCCGGCGCTTGGTCTCCCGCCCGACGGCTAGGCATACGGTGCTGCATGCAATGGTTGCTCTACCTATTCGGCAGCGGCGCGATGTTTTTCGTCGGAGTCGGGCTAATCGCTGCCGGGTTGGCCGCGTCCGCCGGCAGGTCGGCGGTTTTTCGTGGAATGTCATTCATCGCGGTTGTCGTCGGCTCGACCGTTGCGGTCAGTTCCGCGACGCCCCTTCCGTTGGCATACTACGCCGTCGCGATCCTTCTCACGCTAGGCTGGCTCGCCCTACTTGGAATCGACAACCGAACACCGAAACGTGCGCGAAACTGTGCTCGCGTACTTGTGGGAACGATTTGGCTCGCGGGAGCGATCGCCGAGCTGCCTCATCACCTCCTTCCCACCGTCCCCAAAGTCGAGGGCCGGCGGCTCTATCTCTTTGGTGATTCACTCGCGGCCGGGCTTTCCGGCGACCGAACGCAAAATTGGCCAGAACTGCTTTCCAAA
The DNA here is from genome assembly GCA_035503215.1 of Pirellulales bacterium. Lineage (GTDB taxonomy): Bacteria > Planctomycetota > Planctomycetia > Pirellulales > PALSA-1355 > DATJTR01. Next base: position 563 of record DATJTR010000659.1, on the reverse strand, counting down.
GCCCACCGGTTGGAGCTCGCGGACTACGCCCAACCCGGAGCGACGGTGTCGACCTCCCTGGAACTCGCGCGTGCCGCTCGGCTGGACGATGGCGTGGTGTTGCTTGAGATCGGTGGTAATGACGTGCTCGGGAAAACCGACGCGGAGGCATTTCGAGACGGGTTGGAGCAGCTACTCCTGCACGTCTGCCATCCCGGCAGGCAGGTGGTTATGTTCGAATTGCCTTTGCCACCGTTCAAGAACGCGTTCGGTCGCGCGCAGCGCGAGTTGGCGAACCGATTTCCCGTCGTGCTGATCCCAAAACGGGTGCTGATGAGTCTTCTTACCGGCAACGATGCCACCGTCGACTCAATCCACCTTTCCCCGAAGGGCCATAAGCGTATGGCAATGCTGGCCTGGGGTATCGTCGGATCGGCATACGGCGACTGATCGCGATCAACCTTCGCGAGGCGTGATCGAGAGCACCACGCTTTGCGACTCGGTCCCCGGCAGCGGATAGCTATAGACCTTCCGCAGCTCGAGCTTCCGCAGCAGGCCACGCTCTCGCGCCGCGGCACGCTCGT
>DATJTR010000658.1:0-5550 GCA_035503215.1 Pirellulales bacterium | reverse complement strand
AAGAAGGCGGCACTGAGCCGGTTCGGCAGCGGCTGGGCCTGGCTGGTGGTCGGCAAGGACAAGAAGCTGGCGATCGAGAGCACGGCGAACCAGGACAGCCCGATCATGGAAGGCAAATCGCCGATCTTGGGCATCGACGTCTGGGAGCACGCTTACTACCTGAAGTATCAGAATCGCCGGCCCGAGTATGTCGACGCCTTCTTCTCGATCATCAACTGGCCGCACGTCGCCGACTTGTACGCGGCGGCAATGAAAGCCTGAGCACGGGCCGGCAAAGACGTCACGGCCGGGCGGCAGCCGAGCGGGCGGGTTCATGCGCGTGGGTTACAACACCAACGGGTTTGCCCATCACGATCCGGCCTCTGCGCTGGAGGTGTTGGCCGAAATCGGCTACCGCAGCGTGGCGCTGACGCTCGATCACGCGCTCTTGAACCCCTACGCCGCCGATTCGGCGGGCGAGGTGGAGCGCTATCGCCGGCTGCTCGAGCGGCTAGGGCTCGGCTCGGTCGTGGAAACCGGGGCTCGGTTCCTGCTCGACCCAAGAGTCAAGCACGAGCCGACGCTCGTCTCGCCCAGCGCCGAGGGGCGGGCGAGACGGATCGACTTTCTTTGCCGGGCAATCGATATCGCTGCGGCCTTAGGAAGCGACTGCGTTTCGCTCTGGGCCGGGGTGCTCCATGACGGCGCGCCTCAGGAGGTGGCCTGGCAGCGGCTGACCGAGTCGCTCGGGCCGGTGCTCGCGCATGCCGAGCGGCGGGGCGTGGTCGTCGGATTCGAGCCCGAGCCGGGGATGGTCGTGGACACGCTGACGAGTTTCGACCGGTTGCGCGGGCTCGTGCCGAGCGAGCGGCTGCGGCTGACGCTCGACGTGGGGCATTTGCACTGCCAGGGCGAAGTGCCGATCGCCGCTTGGATCGAGCAGTTCGGCCCGGCGATCGTCAACGTCCACATCGAGGACATGCGGGCCGGGGTTCACGATCATTTGATGTTCGGCGAGGGAGAGATCGATTTTCCTCCCGTGATCTCCGCCCTTTCGGCCGCCGGCTACGCGGGGGGGCTGCACGTCGAGCTCAGCCGCCACAGTCACGCGGCGGTCGACACGGCCCGGCAGGCGTTTGCGTTTTTACGGCCGCTCTTGAAGGGCTGACAATACCGGCTTCGAGTAGCGACCTTCCCCTTTTGCGGTTGGGTTTTGGCTGGTTTATAATCAGCGGCAGCTGCATGCTCGGTTCCCTCCGGTTTCACACCCTCCCTCCCCCAGTTGACCACGGAGCAACTCATGGCCGATTCCGCCCGTCCCGCCCCCCCTGCCGCCACGCGTCGCCAGTTCTTGAAGCAGAGCAGTTTGCTGGTCGCCGGCACCACGCTGGCCGGAACCCTCGGCTCGGCCCGCTCGGTTCACGCGGCGGGCAGCGACACGCTGAAGGTCGGATTGATCGGTTGCGGTGGCCGGGGCACCGGCGCTGCCGCCAACGCCTTGGGTGCCGACGCGAACGTCAAGTTGACCGCCCTGGCCGACGCGTTCCCGGATCAGATCGAAAAGAGCCTGGACCAATTGCGGCCCAACTTTGCCGATAAGCTGGCCGTGGCCGACGACCACAAGTTCGCCGGCTTCGACGCCTACCAAAAACTGCTGGCCACGGACGTCGATGTGGTGCTGCTGACGACCCCGCCGCATTTCCGCCCGATTCACCTCAAGGCGGCCGTTGCCGCCGGCAAGCACGTCTTTTGCGAGAAGCCGGTGGCGGTCGATGCTCCGGGAATCCAGTCGATCCTGGCCTCGGTGGCCGAAGCCAAAAGCAAGAACCTGGCGGTCGTCTCCGGCCTGTGCTATCGCTACGACCTGCCGAAGCGGGAACTGATGCAGCGGGTTCGCGACGGGGCCATCGGCGACATCCGGGCGATCCACACCAGCTACAACACCGGCACGCTGTGGCACAAGGGACGCAAGCCGGAATGGAGCGAAATGGAGTACCAGATGCGGAACTGGCTGTACTTCACCTGGCTGTCGGGGGATTTCAACGTCGAGCAGCATGTTCACAGCCTCGACAAGGCTGCCTGGGCGCTGGGGGACGTGCATCCCGAGCGAGCTTATGGCCTGGGCGGCCGGCAGGTGCGCACCGGCGATGAATATGGCCACGTCTTCGATCACATGGCCGTGGTCTACGAGTTCCCGGGCAATGTTCGCGTGTTTGCCAATTGCCGGCAAATGGCAGGCTGCTCGGTCGACGTGAGCGATCACCTGTTCGGCACCAAGGGGACGGCCGAGCTGCAGAAAGCGGTGATCGAAGGGGAAAACTCGTGGATGTATCGCGGCACGAAGCCGAACATGTACGACGTCGAGCATCAGGAGATGTTTGCCAGCATCCGCTCGGGCAACCCGATCAACAACGGCCATTACATGTGCAACAGCACGATGATGGGGATCATGGGCCGGATGGTCTGCTACACCGGTCAGACCCTCTCCTGGGAGGATTGCATCAACTCGAAGGAAGACCTGTCGCCGGCGAAGTACGAATGGGGAGCAGCCCCGACGGCCACGGTCGCCAAGCCCGGGCTGACGCAGTTCATCTAAAGCGCCCCGGCACTGGCCGGTAGTTGACCCAGCGAAAACGAAAACAGCCCACGGGAGCGGTGCTTCCGTGGGCTGTGCTTCTTTGAGAACCTTGGTCGATTTGCGGCCACTCGGACCGCCGCGGCCTATTTGGCCTTGGAGCGGTTCCAGCCGCCGCGTGGTTCGGGAGCCGGCTGCTGTTGTTGGTAGCCGGCCAGTTGAATCACGTTGATCTGCGGCTCCTCCGGTTGCTCGGTGCGCCCGGCAGTGTATTCCTGCCGGCGGTTCATCCGCGGGGTTCCCTCGGGGATGAGCATGTCGCGGTTGCCGGCCAGCAGGTTGCTGACGCCGAGCGAGGCATAGTGCCCGGCACCGTTCACCTTGTCTTCCGGAGCGTAGCGGAAGAGCATGCCCTCGTAGTTCCGCAGAATGACGGCGTTTTCCGAGGCCGAGACCAGGTAGTTGGGCATGAGCGGAATCTTGCCGGCTCCGTGCGTGCCGTCGACCACATAGGTCGGCACGGCCAGCCCGGAGACGTGACCCCGCAGCCCTTCGATGATCTCCAGCCCCTTCCAGACCGACGTGCGGAAGTGCCCTGCCCCGACGACCGGGTCGCAATGGAACAGGTAGTAGGGCCGAACCTTGATCCGCAAGAGTCCGCGGACCAGTTGCCGCATGGTGGCCACCGAGTCGTTCACTCCCTTGAGCAACACCGCGTGGTTGCTGACCGGCATGCCGGCGTTTACCAACTGGCGGACGGCGTGGGCCGTTTCGGGGGTGATTTCGCGGGGGTGGTTGAAATGCGTTTGGATCCAGATCTTGCCGGCATCGCGCAACAGGGCGATCAGCTCGGGATCGCTCAACCGCTGTGGCAGCGTGACCGGGACGCGGGTGCCGATGCGGACCACGTCCAAATGGTCGATGGCTGCCAGTTGGGTGACGAACCAGCGCAGTTTGCCCATGGGCAGCGACAAGGGGTCGCCGCCGGAGACGATGACGTCGCGGATTTCCGCATGGTCGCGGACGTACTGAATCATCCGCTCGTCGTTATGACTGGGGGCGTCCCAGCCATCGCGGTCCATGGTCACGCGCTTCCGCGTGCAGAACCGGCAATACATCGAGCAGACGTGCGTCGTGACCAAGAGGGCCCGGTCGGGATAGCGATGAGTGAGACCGGGGACGGGCGAATCCTTGTCCTCTTCCAGCGGATCTTGCAGTTCTTCCCCCGAGGTGCTCGACGTCTCTAGCGTCGAGGGGAGCGATTGCAGGGCAATCGGGTCGAGGGGGTCACCGAGATCGATCAGCGAGAAGTAGTAGGGCGGGATCGCCAGCTTGTACTGCTGTTCGAGGGACTCCAGGCTCTCCATCTCCTGGGTCGACATTGGCAAGAATTCTGCCAATTGAGAGGTGGTCCGAATGGCGTTCTGCATTTGCCAGCGCCAGTCGTTCCATTGTTCCGCCGGGACATCCCTCCATTTTGGATGTCTCCGGCTGGTACCGGGGGGCTCCTCGGAATCGTCGGGCAGGTTGCCGCCGACAGTAATTCCGCTCGTGGAGACCGCGGTCGACGCGGTTTCGAGTCGATTCATGTTGAGCGAATCCCTCCTCTAGTTGTGACGCGTTTCGTGCCCGCTGCCGGCCTTCTCTGGCCCGCCGGGCCTGTCAAAACTCGCGTGCTTATACCATCAATCCCAAATATCGACAAGCATGCTTCGGGGCGGCGGGGAATCTTTTTCCGCGCTTGTCGGAAATTATTCGTCCGACCATTCGTCAGGCAAGAGTTGGTCTTGATCGATCTGGCGATTTTCCCTAAGAGCGGCGCTCCGGCGAGCACCGCTCTTAGGGAACGAAGCGCGACGCGCCGGTATGGAATCGTTCGAGGGAGCAGGCGGGGAATCGCCCGCCTCCTTGGGCCGTTCCGCGGGAGCGTTGCTTGTTTCCGCCGCGCGATACAAATATCATCGAGCGAGTCCTCCCTCCCACCTGCGGCAACCGCAGCCTTCCTTGGCACAGGAACCCGACCCGATGGCGAACCCCACCGCAGACGCGACTCACGGTCCGGCCCGGCTCAACTTCACCCAATGGTTGATCGTCGTCTTGGCGGCAATCGGCTTTGCCTTCGACATCTATGAGCTGCTGATGGCTCAGTTCGTGCTGCCGCCGGCCATTCCCGAGCTGACCGGCTTCAAGCCGGGGAGCCCGGAGTTCGCCATGTGGGTGGGGCGGATGTTCTACATTCCTGCCTTTGCGGGCGGGATTTTTGGGTTGTTAGGTGGCTACCTGACCGATTTGTTAGGCCGTCGCCGGGTGCTGACCTGGAGCATTCTGCTGTATGCCGTGTCGGCGTTTCTGGCCGGGTATTCGACATCGATTTACATGCTGTTGGTGCTCCGCTGCACGACATTCATCGGTGTCTGCGTGGAGTTCGTGGCGGCGGTGGCCTGGTTGGCCGAGTTGTTTCCGGAGCCGAAACGCCGCGAGGCGGTGCTCGGTTATACGCAGGCCTTCTCCTCGCTAGGGGGCCTGATGGTGGCTTTCGCCAACACGCAGGCGCTTAAGTATTCCGAGCAGTTGCCCGCCGTGGCGATTCCCGAGTGGCTCACCTCTCTGGTCGGCACCGCGATTGCCGAGGCCAATCAGCACGAGGGCTGGCGGTATACGCTGATGAGCGGGCTGATTCCGGCGCTGCCCTTGATCGTGATCCGGCCGTTTTTGCCCGAGTCGCCGGTGTGGGCCGCCAAACGGGCAGCCGGGACGCTGAAACGGCCGAGCCTATTGGAACTCTTTGCCCCGCAGTTTCTGCGGACGACGATCGTTACCACACTGATGTTCGCCTGCAGCTATGGCGTGGCGTTTGGCGCGATCCAACAAATGACGCAGATCGTGCCTGGGGCCGCCGAGGTGCGTGAAGTTGCCAAGGGAAAGCCGGCGCCCGAGCAAAAGAAGATCGCGCAGCAATTCGCGGCCAAGGTGGGCACGGTCCAGGAAATCGGCGG
>DATJTR010000657.1:0-7105 GCA_035503215.1 Pirellulales bacterium | reverse complement strand
AGCACCGTGCGCAGAATGGCAAAGTTGCTCTGCGCCGGAAGATCGCCCATCGTTACTTTCGTTTCGGGTTCCATAACATAAGACTAGCGCGCCACGGAAGATGAAACAAGATAGGTCCTCCGCGGGCCGCCGGATCGGATTCCGCAGGGCGCTGGGGAGGATTGTCGCCCTCAGGCTCCGACCCCTCTATGGTGCTAACCCGCCCGGAAAGATCGCGCCAGACGGCCATCGAAGGGGGCCCCGAACCGGCCCGGCCGCGGGACTGGTACAATTGCCGGCGTGTCGCGGCCGGAGGAGACACTACCTCGACCACAACTGCGGAGTTGATTTAGCGCCCGTTCACCTGTCTCTGAAGGCCGTCATGTATCTTCCTCAGCGTTTTGCTGAAAACGATCGCTCGGTGGCTTTGTCCCTCATGACGGCCGATGGCTTTGCCACGGTGATCACGCCGGGCGATGTGCCGGAAGTGAGCCACGTGCCCACGCTGGTCGCAGAAGCCGGCGGCGGCGTGTCGATCGAGTTTCACCTGGCGCTGGCCAATCCTCAGGCCCGGCGGCTGATCGAGGGATCGACGTGCACGATCGTCTACCTCGGCCCGCACTGCTATGTGTCCCCTTCCTGGTACACCGAGCACCCGAACGTGCCGACCTGGAATTACCTGAGCGTGGAAGCTGTGGGGCCGGTGTCGATTCTCGGCCCGACGGAACTGGAAGCGCAATTGGGCGCCCTGGCCGCAAAGCACGAGCCCTGTGTCGGCGGCACTTGGGGGCTGGATCAAATCCCCGCCGAGTACAAGCAGCAGTTGCTCCGGGAGATTCGCGGCTACCGCGTCAGCGTGACGAGCCTGCGGGCCAAGAGCAAACTGAGCCAGAACCGCATCCCGATCGACCGCCAGCGCGTGACGCGCCGCTTGCTCGATTCGGCGGATCCGGCGGCGCAGGCCGTGGGCCGGCGGATGGAGAAGAAATTCGGGACGCCGGACCAGGCGTAAGACCGGGCGAATGCTGCCGCTGCAATCGCTCGCTGCCGAGGCCGGATGATCCCCCGGCTCACAAGGCGGTTCAAATCGGGCGTGAGGTGGCTCACTCCTTCGTCTTCAAAACACCCTGCGCCGCGGAGTCGTTGCACCGGCGTAGGGCCTCGTCGAGCGAGATGGCAGGTTCATCGTATGCAGCGATTCTGAGCGGATCGAGCGACCAGCCCTCGCCGGTTTCGGCGCGCCAATCGATCAGCCGCCCCTGCGTGTCGAACACGTAGCAAGGGGGCCCGGAGCGGACCGCAAAGCGCGGAATCGAGCCGATCCAGACCAGCCGCGTGGCCCCTTGCCCGGTGACGAAAGCCAATCGAACCGGCGCCGGGACGCATCCGGCGAGTTCCGCAAGCGTGCAATGCGGGCTCGGCGGGGTGAGATAGCCGGTGTAGAAATTCTCGTACGCGAGGTACCCAAAAGCGAGCAGAACCAAGGCGGCCGTCGGCCACGAACGCCGCAGCTTGCTCGCTTGTTCTGTCCGAGAAACGGCTTCGGCCATTCTGCCACCCTCCCTACCGGTCCATTATCGGCCGGCATCGCGGCGACGTGCAAATCGCAAGCGGAGGCGGTCGTTGGCATTCATGGTGCTTGCCGCCGACGATGTAAAATACCCTTGACATCGCGGATGTATGGTTTATCATACATCGCAGTCGGCGGAAATAAACGCGCGGAGGGTTTTTCATGAATGCGAATGAAAAAGCGGCCTGGACGGAATTGATCGTTTCACTGGCGGCGTGCGGCGTGGCGCTCGCGCTGGCTCCGTTCTTGGGCAACGCGGCGACTTCGGGTTTCGCACTGCTGGGACTCTTGCCTTTGAGCTGGCTGTTTTTTCGCCGACGAGGTGGAGAGGTGATGACCGACGAGCGGGACGACGAAATCGATCGCCGGGCGAAATATCTCAGCGCCCTGGCCGGCTGGTTCACGCTCTTGTTGGCGGTGATCGGCCTGACGATGTGGTCGAACTTTGCCGGCGACCACACCGTACGCACTTGGGTGCTGAATTGGCTGGTGTGGGTGCAATTCGTCGTGGTGTGCGGCGGGCACGGATTGGCCTCGGTCGTGCTGTATCGAAGGCAGGCTCATGCCGCGTAAGAAGGAGCCGACGCTCTCGAACTCGATCCGCGAGCTGCGTACCGGCAAGGTGCCGATGACGCAGCAGGAGCTGGCCGACCGCGTGGGCGTGACGCGGCAAACGATCATCGCGCTCGAAGGGGGCGCCTACACGCCGTCGCTGGCCCTGGCCCTGCGGATCGCCAAGGTGTTTGGCAAAAAGACCGACGACGTGTTTCGGCTCGACGAATGAACGCCGCGAGCGCGGGTTGGCCGATCTTGGCCGAGGGGCGAGTTAACGAGCGGCTGCCGGCGCGAAAAGCGGCTGGATGCCCAGCCGGCGGCAATCGGCATCGACTTGCGCGCTCCAGGCCTCGTACAGGCCGCGCAGCTCGGCGAGCTTGTCGGGATTTTCGGCGGCCGAGTCGTGCTGCTCGCCGACGTCCTCGGCCAGGTTGAATAGCATGTCGTGGCCGGGCTTTTGCTGGGGACCGGGTTCCGCAGCCCCTTCGGTGGAATGCACGAATTTCCAATCCCCTTTGCGAGCGGCGTAATTATCGCTCATGGTGCGCGAGCGCCAGAACAGTGTTTCGTGCGGAGCGCCTGTCTGCCGGCCGACGAGGTACGGCAACAGATCGACTCCCTCCACGTCGGTGCGGTCGGCGCCGGCCGCGGCCAGGACGGTGGCGGTAAGGTCCATCGTGATGACCGGCTGGCGGTACACCTCGGCCGGCGCAATCTTGCCGGGCCAGTCGATGAACAGCGGGACACGGATGCCCCCTTCGAACGTTTCGCACTTCGAGCCACGGAGCGGCGTGTTTCGCGATCCGTTGACGGCGTTGCGGGTTGTCGGTCCACCGTTGTCGTTGGTGAAGATGATGAGGGTATTTTCCAGTGCGCCGGTTTCTTCAAGCTGCGCAAGCACCCGGCCGATCGCCTGGTCCATCGCCGAGAGCATCGCCACATAGGTGCGTCGCGGGCCGCGGGCAATCTTGTCGAACGGGGCCAGGTATTCGGGCGTGGCCTCGAGCGGAGCGTGGACGGCATTGAACGCGAGGTAGAGGAAGAAGGGCTTGCCTGCGCCTTGCTGCGCGCGGACGAAGGAAGCCGCCTCGTCGCCAAAAGCCTCGGTGAGATAGCGCGGCTCTTCGATCGGCTCGCGGTTGCGGAGGATCGGGGCGGTATAGCCGACTGTCTTGCCGGGCTTGGGCAAATAGACGTGGCCGCCGCCCAGGAAACCAAAGAAATGGTCGAAGCCGCGATCGAGCGGCGTGAAGCCGGCCTTCTCGCCGAGATGCCATTTGCCGACCATGCCCGTGACATAGCCGGCCGCCTTGAGCCGCTGGGGCAGGGTAACCAGCGCGGCGGGCAACGGCCGCGTCAGGTCTTCGCAGCCGACGCGCTGCTGATACCGGCCGCACATCAGGGCCGCTCGCGTCGGCGTGCAAAACGAGCCGTTGGCGTAGCCGTCGGTGAAGCGGACGCCGCGGGCAGCGAGGCGGTCGATGGCAGGCGTCGGAATGTCCTGGCAGCCGTGCGGCCCGACGTCGGCGTAGCCCAGGTCGTCGGCCAGAATCAAAACGATGTTCGGCCGTTGGGCCGGCGTCTCGTCGGCTTCGACAATTGAAGCGCAGAGCGAACACAACAGGAGAACGACGGTCGCGGGAAAGACTCGCCAAGCGTGGTTCATGTCGCGGCCTCCGATCGATGCAGTCTCGTTACGAGCGATCGTAGCCAGCGGGTGGGGCAAAAGCACGCTGCGGGAGAAAAGTTTGGGCCGAAGGCGAAAGAATACCCCTCGGTGGAGGAAGAGTTACACGCTTGCGGAAACCTGCCCTCTTGTAACGCGCGGAGCGATTTTGCAAATCTTACCAGCTTGCTGTGCGGAAAAGTCGCCCGACCGTGCCGATCGGCGGCCGGATGGGTTCGCGTCGATCGCCGAGCCGCGTCGAAGAAAAACCAGTACGCCCGGGCAATGTGCGGAGAATATTGCGCGGCGGCGGCCAACTGGGGTTGCTTCTTTTCGACGTTCTTGGCACCGTATTCGCGTTGACCCACAACAGCGGCATGGAGTGCCGTAGCGTCCCCCCCCCGCAGCGAGAATGGAGTTCTCTCCCGTGCTTGAAAACTACCCCTTCGACCCGCACGTCGTGTTCTGGATTTTGCTAGCAGTAGAGGTGGCCGGCCTGATGAGCGCCTCCTTGGTGCGCTTGACGCACGGCTGCCGCAGCCACTCTTCTTGCCAGTGGCTGTTCTTCGCCTGTTTGTCGCTGGTCGGCTGCGGCTCGGTCGTGGCGATGGTGATCAGCCCGATCTGCTGGCTGCTGTCGGGCGGCACGTTGGCGATGATGATCGTGTCGGTGGTCTGGGCCCGCAGCCACGAGCAAGCGTTCGAGGCGTGACGCTTCGCGAGGCTTGAGGGGCAAACCAGCGAGCGGTGCCCACAGTGGCACAAGCGAGCGGCGTGAGGCCCGACGAAGGAGGGGCCGAGCGCAATAACTCGCTCGGCTCTCGCCGAGCGTTTTTCTTTGGTGCCTGCGCGCTTTGCGCGCCTACGCCGCCGCTCGATTCGCGCCCATGTCGTCGGCCCGCGGCCCAATCTCTCTGTTCTTTGGCCACAGTCGCTTGGCCTCGCTGGCGCTGCGGGTTAGTGATGCGCGCGCGGAGCGACGGTTTGCAGACCAAGGCACCGCACGACGAGCGGCCTGCCGGCAGTGCTAGCTGATGGCGACGGGGGCCTGGGCGGCAAAATCGGAAAAAAGCTCCCCTTCGGCATAACCCGCAACCGAAATCATAGTCAGCGGGCAATGCGCACCCACCCGGTGCGCGGAGCGATGATCCCGACTCGCAGCGAAGCGAGCGATCCACTCCGCACGGCTGCCGCACGGCCGGCTTGCTCCACGGCTCGTGTGCGGATGCACTCAACGAATCTTAGAGGGGGAAAAGATGCGACGAATCGCTTTAGCGCTGGCACTCTCGCTGCTGGCAATCGGGCCGCCGATGCAGGTTCGGGCCGACGACGACGCCGATCGGCAAACCGCCCAGGAAATCGCCGCCATGCTTCGCGAGAGCGGCAAAATCCACAATTACAACGTGGGAGTCGTCTACAAGAAGGGCAAAGTCTGGCTCGAAGGCCGGGTCTCCGACCAACAGCAGATGAACGAAGTCCTCGGCCTGGTCGGCGACTTGGACGAAGTGACCCAGATCGTCAACAACTTGACGGTCGGGGCCGCCCAGCAGCAAACTCAAAAACGCCGCCCGACGATCGTGCGGGGCGAGGCCCAACTGGCCAGCGCCCAACGCCCGATGAACCGGGGCGTGCCGCTGGGCACTTCGACCGGCCGCGGCCAAGCCCAGCCGGCTGGCTATCAGCAAGGCATGATGGACGAAGGGGGCTATTGCCCGCCGGGCCAGGGTGGCCAGATGAACGGCAACATGATGCCGGGGGCCATGGGCGGCCAGATGATCAATAGCCAAGGTGGCCAGATGGTCCCCAACCAAGGCATGGGGGGTGGTGGCAATCGTCCGCTGCCAGCCTACACGCCGGGGCCGAACGGCTCGCCGCCGCCGGCCGCGTACGATCAGCCGTACATGCCGAACTACGCCTGGCCGAGCTATGCCGCGTATCCGAACTATGCCGCGGTGACGTATCCCAAGCAGTACGCCGCGTCGGCCTGGCCGTACATCGGCCCGTTCTATCCCTATCCGCAGGTGCCGCTTGGCTGGCGGAAGGTGTCGTTGGAATGGGATGACGGCTGGTGGTTCCTCGACTTCGACGACCGCAGCGGCCACTAGCAGCCGCCCGTGCTAGCCGTCCGGACGAGTGCACCGGAAGCGCACGAGACGCCATGGGTTGCGGCCCCGCCGATCGCAAGTTCGATCGGCGGGGCTGTTTTTGTTGGCGGCCGAGCCTGCTGGCACGCGAGCGCGCACGACGAGTGCCAGCAGCGCCCCCCGGCCGACCTGACCCGATTTTTCTCTCAAACCGGAAAAACCTGCAAGTTCGTCACAGTTTAACACGATAAACAGGGTGTCGCTTTGGGATCGCTTTTGGCGAGGGATGCGTCCATGTCGCACCAGATCAAGATTCCGTCGGTCATCGGCCTCGTCGGTTTGGCCCTGTTGTTGGGCGGCGGCTGTTTTCCCAGCCAAGGTCCGATCATCCTGGCGCCGATTCCGGTGAGCCCATACTTCCAGAAGAAGCAAGAAGACGAATTCTGGATGAAGGAGCGCTACGAACGGGCGCCGATCTTGGGTCCGTTGGTCGAGGGAGGTCCCGAAACGGCCCTCGATCCGCCGAGCGACGACGAAGTGATGCGCACCTTCGAGCGGGCCGTGCCGCAACAGGGCGGCCTGCCGTTCCTCTATGAATGCCAGCGGAACAACGTGCGGATCGTGAAGGAAAAGATCGCCGACTACATCGATCCGCCGCGCGTCATGCCGCTGGTCGGGCCGGTGCAGGTGCACCACTGCAGTTACAAGTGCACGATCTATTACACGCAGGTCGAACGGATGGGCTGGCCGCTGCCCTACACCACGCGGGACGAAGACGCGCAGGAAGTGGTTTACGTCGACCACGACCACTTGCACATGGTCGGCAACGTTGATGGGGGCGTGACCTCGAACTACTAACCGCCGAGCGCCACCCGCGGTTGCATGGCCCAGGTAAGAAAATCGGGGGGCTCGTACCCGTCGAGCGTTCGTCATGCGACCTTGCTTTTCTCGTTCGTTCTCGCTCGCGCTGGTGACCGCGGTCGCTTTGGCCTTGGCATCAAGGGCCAGCAGGGCCGACGAGGCGCGCGATCAATATTCGCTGGCCGCGGGACACTATGCCGCCGGCCGATGGCAACTGGCGGCCGACGAATTCGCCGTGCTGTTGGCCAAGTATCCCGATCACGGGCGGCAGGCCGAAGCGACCTTCTATCGGGGCGAGGCGCTAGTGCAGCTCGGGCAGCCGGCGCAGGCCGAGCCCTGCTTTAGCGACCTGCTCAGGCGGTGGCCCGAGCATCGGCTCGCTCCACAGGC
>DATJTR010000656.1:0-7312 GCA_035503215.1 Pirellulales bacterium | reverse complement strand
AAGCGGCGCTCCAGTGACCAGTTGCGGGCAATGTCGTCTTGACTGGCCCAATACCCGACGGCCAGGCCGGCCAGATAGGCGGCGCCCAGCGCGGTCGTTTCGTGCGTTTGGGGGCGGCAGACCGACGTGCCAAGAATGTCGGCCTGGAATTGCATCAAGCCATCGTTTACCGCGGCGCCGCCATCGACGCGCAGATCGGCCAGCTTGAGGCCGGAGTCGCGCTCCATGGCTAAAACGAGATCGCGGGTTTGATAGGCAATCGCATCGAGGGCCGCGCGGGCGATGTGGCCCGCGGTCGAGCCACGCGTCAGGCCGAGAATCGCACCCCGGGCGTAAGCGTCCCAGTAGGGGGCCCCCAAGCCAACGAAGCCGGGCACGAAATAAACGCCTCCAGCGTCGGGCACCGTGCCGGCCAGCCGCTCGACGTCGGCGGATTGGGCGATCACGCCCAGCCCGTCGCGCAGCCACTGCACCACGGCGCCGGCGATGAAGACCGAGCCCTCCAGGCAATAGGTGGTGCGCCCGCCGATTTGCCAGCCGATGGTGGTGAGCAAGTTGTTGTCGCTCGTGGCCGGCCGCTCGCCGGTGTTGAGCAAGAGGAAGCAGCCGGTGCCGTAGGTGTTTTTGGCCATCCCCTCTCGGAAACAGGCCTGGCCAAACGTGGCCGCCTGCTGGTCCCCGGCACAGCCGGCCAGCGGAATCGGCCCGCCAAACCACTCGGCCGCGGTTTCGCCATAGCGCTCGCTCGACGGCCGCACCTCGGGCAGCATGGCCCGCGGAATGTCGAGGATGCCGAGCAGCTCGTCGTCCCAATCGAGCGTGTGGATATTGAACAGCAGCGTGCGGCTGGCGTTCGAGACGTCGGTCACGTGCAGCCGGCCGCCGCTCAGCCGCCACAGCAGCCAACTGTCGACCGTGCCGAAGAGGATTTCGCCCCGCTCGCCGCGGGCCCGCAGGCCATCGTGCCCGTCGAGCAGGTGCTTGATCTTGGTTCCCGAAAAGTAGGCGTCGACGACCAGCCCAGTCCGCTGGCGGAACAGGGGCTCATACCCATCGCGTTTCAGCCGCTCGCATTCGGGGGCGGTGACGCGGCTTTGCCACACGATGGCGTTGGCCACGGGCCGGCCCGTCGCGCGGTCCCACAGGATCGTCGTCTCGCGCTGGTTGGTCACGCCGATGGCGGCCACATCGCGGGCCGTCAACTTGGCAATCGCCAACGCCTCGCGGGCAACGGCCAACTGGCTCGACCAGATCGCCTCCGGGTCGTGCTCGACGTCTCCCGGCCGGGGCAGAATCTGTGGAAACTCCTGCTGAGCCTGCGCCACCGGCCGGCCAGAACGGTCGAACACGATCGCCCGACTCGACGTGGTGCCTTGATCGAGCGCCAGAACGAATTGGGCCATCGAATGATTTTCCTCGGCGATTGAGAGGGGATGTGGAGGTGCGCGACAATTGTCCGCCGGTTGCCTGCCGGCGTCAACTCAACGCGTCGGCCCATGGTGCACGGTTGTGATGACGCGCCGGCTCGGCGCCATCGCGGACGCCCGTTCCACCGGCGTCGCGTATCGCGGATATAATCGGCGCACCTGCGAATTGGTGGCAGCCCGGTGGTCCGTCTGCGTGCACGCGGCCATTTCTCCCTGAACGAGTGGAGGCGCCGTTGGAAATCATTTCGGAGCGCGAGTGTGAGGAGTGGTTGGCTCGCAATATCGGCGAGAACCTCACATTGCGGACGGTAGACGCTGAGTACCCGCATTCGGTTTGCTATAAGCTGCCGATCGACACCGGAGCAAAGACGGCGATCGCGCGCGAATTCAGCGGCGGCGAGTATGCGCTGGACTTGGTCCCACCGGTGCTGCTCTGGATCACCTGCTGGGGCGTGTTTCCGAGTTGCGAAAATCCAGAGCTCTTCTACCGATACCGGCGTTCGCTGGGCGAAAACCGCTGGCTGATCGACGCGCCAGGTCACATTATCGGCGAGGCAGACCTGAAGGACCTCGAGTGCCTGCTTGATATGTCGCTGTATTTCTACTGGGATGCCAGCCTCTTCGATGCGGCAGGCACCTTTGTCTTCCGGTGCAGCCACGACGATTGGTTCTCCATCCGTACGAAATCCGAGGAGCGTTTGCAGGAAATCGTCGAGCGACTGAGGCGTTACAAACTGGAGGTATTCGCCGGCCTCCGATGAACGGGCGACATGCGCCACGTCCTCACTGCGAGTCGCCCGCTCAGCCGGTGAGGGCAAGGGATTCTTGATCCCTTGGCCCGCGTGCCCGCTAACGCGGATGCGTTTCGGCATGCCAATCGGCTGAGCGGACGGCGGCCAGCACGACGGGCCGCAACTCGGCGGCGATGAAAAAGCTGCCGGTGATCGCGATCATGCCGCCGGCCGGTGTGCTGCGCCGGGCCGCTTCCCACGCGGCTTGCGGATCGGCAGCCACTTCACAATTCGGGTGACCGAGTTCGGCGGCCAAGGCCGCCAGGTCGGCGGCGGCCAGCCCGCGCGGATTGTTTTGATACCGCGTGAACAGAATCCGCTCGAACCGGCCTAAGAGCAGGGCCAGCATGCCGCGGACGTCTTTATCGCAGGTGGTGGCGAAGATCAGCGTGCGCGGCCGGGCCGAAAAACTTTGCTCCAGCGTTTGCAAAAAGGCTTCGATCGAGGCCACATTGTGGGCCGCATCGACCAGGACCAAAGGCCGCCGCGACAAAATCTCCAGCCGGGCCGGCCACTCGACCGTTTTCAAGCCCCGCCGCAGGGCCGCGTCGGGCACGTCGAAGCCCGCCCCGGCCAGCTCGACCATCACCGCCAAGGCCAACGCCGCGTTGGCCCCTTGATGCCGGCCAATCAGCCGCAGTTCCAGGCCGCGATAGGCAAGCGTTTCGCCCCCCAGGCGATATTCGAAATCGATCGTGGGCCGTGCCCCATCCTCATCCAGCGGGCCGAGGGTGTGATACTCGTACGAAAAATCGCGATCCAATTGCACCAGCCGGCAGCCATGCCGGGCGGCCGCGGCGACAACGACTTCGCGTGGCTCGTCCGTCAGCACTCCGCTAACGACGGCCGCCCCGGGCTTGATGATGCCTGCCTTTTCGCCGGCGATGGCCGACAGCGTGTTGCCCAGTTGCCGAGTGTGGTCGAAGCTGATCGACGTGATCACGGAAACCAGCGGCCGGCAGATGTTGGTCGAATCGAGCCGGCCCCCCAGCCCCACTTCGAGCACCGCCACGTCAACCTGCCGGCGGGCGAAATGCAGCAGGGCCAAGGCGGTGACGATTTCGAAATAGGTCGGCCCCAGCTCGCTGCCCCCGGCCGAGCGGTCCATCTCCGCCACCGCCCCCGCCACGCGGCCGACCAGGGCCACCATTTCGTCGGGCGTGCATTGCTGGCCATCGACCGTCATCCGTTCTTCCAGCCGGGCCAGATGGGGCGAGGTATACAGCCCGGTCCGATAGCCGGCGGCCGAGAGCATGGCCGCGGTCATGGCCGCCGTCGATCCCTTCCCCTTGGTGCCGGCGATGTGCACGATCTTCATCGCCTGCTCGGGATGTCCCAGCCGGGCGGCCAGTTCGTGCATCCGCTCCAGCTTCAGGTCGCGCTCGCCGTAGGCGGTGCTCAGCATCCGCTCATAATCGATGCGGCCGAGCAGAAAGGCGATCGCGCCGTCATAATCGGCGATTGATTGGCTGCGCTGCATGGAGCAAGTCTAAAGCAAAACGGCCCATTTCCGAAGCGCCCGCGGCTGTTCTGCCAGCAGCCATCACAGCTCGACTTTGATCACCATCTTGTGCAGCACGCCGTCGGCGGCCAGGCCCGAATGGGCGTCGTCGGGAAAAAAGAGGGCAAACTCCCCCTGTTCCAAGGGAAACCACAGTCGGGCCTCGTCGGCGAACAGGGCCCGGTCGCGCGCCGCGTCGTAGGGCTCGGCCGGCGTGCGGCACTCGGCCAGCGGCCGCCAGCCCATCCGTTCGCGGCCATCGATCGACACCTGGATGTCGACATACCGGCGATGCACCTCCAGCCGCGTCCCCTTCGGCCCGCGCCCCGGATCGACATTCACCAGCGCGAATAGCCGCGAACCGTCGATCTCGTATCGGCCGGGCGCGATCTCGGCCAGATCGGGCCGGCGCAGATACTGGAACGCGGCCGCAAACCGCGGGTGCAGCACTTCGTAGCGGGCGGCTTGGTCCAAGCGGTCGAGAATCATCGTTTGCCTTTCGCCGTCAGAGCGTCGCGGGCGGCCACGGCCATCCGCCGGGCTTCGTCGGCAGTGCCGGCCAGCGCGGTCAGGTGCCCCATCTTCCGCCCCGGCCGCGCCGACTCCTTGCCATACAAGTGCAGCTTCACGTCTGGAAACCGGCAAGCCGCCGGCCAGTCGGGCGTGCCCCCCGCCCACAGATCGCCCAGCAAGTTGGCCATGGCCGCCGGCCGCAAAAGTTCGGTCGAGCCGAGCGGCAAACCGCAGATCGCCCGCAACTGCTGCTCGAACTGGCTGGTGACCGACGCATCGAACGTGAAATGTCCCGAGTTGTGGGGCCGCGGCGCGAGCTCGTTGATCATCAGCTTGCCATCGCGGCCGAGAAAGAATTCGACGCACAGCACCCCGACCACGTCGAGCTGCTCGAGCACCGCGTGGGCAATTCGCCTTGCTTCGCGATCGACCGCCTCGGCCACGCCCGACGGCGCGACCGTGACGTCCAGAATGTGATTGGCGTGCGTGTTCCACACCGTGCCGTAGTCGGCCAGGCTGCCATCGAGTCCGCGCGCCGCCACGACCGACACTTCGCGCTCGAAATCGATGAACGCTTCCAGCACGGCTTCGCCCCCGCCGACCGCGGTCCAGGCTTTTTCGACATCCGCCGGCGTGGCCAGCTTGCATTGTCCTTTGCCGTCGTAGCCCCAGCCGGCCGTCTTCAGCACCGCGGGACAACCGATCGCGGGAAGCGCGGCCGTCAGCTCCGCGAGCGACCGCACCGCCACGAAGGGGACGACCGGAAAACCATGCTCCCGCAAAAACGTCTTCTCGCGCAGGCGGTGCTGCGTGACGTAGAGCACCTGGCCGCTGGGCCGCACCGGCACCCGCTCGGCCGCCGCATTGGCGGCCAGGGCCGGAATGTTTTCGAACTCGAACGTCACCAGGTCGACATGGGCGGCGAAATCGCGGATCGCGTCCAAGTCGTCGTAGGCGGCCCGCACTTCGCGGTCGGCCACCTGGCCAGTCGGGGTGTCGTCGTCGGGCGAGAGGGTGTGAACGCGATAGCCCATCCGCCGGGCGGCGATGGCGAACATGCGGCCGAGTTGTCCGCTGCCGAGCACGCCGACGGTCGCCCCGGGCAAAATCGCTTGCGTCACGGCAGCGTGTCTCCCAGCACGCGATCGGTCTGTTCGCGGCGGAACGTTTGCAACGCTTCGGCGAGATTCAGGTCCGACAAAGCGAGCACGGAGACCGCCAATAAGGCCGCGTTCGTGGCTCCCGCCTTGCCGATCGCCACCGTGGCCACCGGCACGCCGGCCGGCATCTGCACGATCGAGAGCAGCGAATCCAAACCGCTGAGGGCTTTCGACTGCACCGGCACGCCGATCACCGGCAGCGTCGTTTGGGCGGCGACCATGCCCGGCAAATGGGCCGCTCCCCCCGCTCCGGCGATCAGAACTTTCAGCCCCCGGCCGGCCGCGCTGGTGGCGTAGTCGCGCATCTTGTCGGGCGTGCGATGGGCCGACACCACTTGGCATTCGTGCGGCACGCCAAACCGCGCGAGCACGGCCGCCGCTTCGCTCATCGTCTCCCAATCCGACTTGCTGCCCATGATGATGCCGACCAGCGGCGCGGCCTGGGGCGACTCTGGGTTGGCCATACGACGAAACCCCGCAGGGCAGGGGAGAGGGAACGGAAGCTTGCGGCCCGCGGCCCGGGCGAAACCGCTAGTCTAAATGAAACCCAGTCGCTTGCGAAGCGCCCGGCTGGCACGCGGCGAGCGACGTGTGAGACTTCCCGGCACAGGAAAGGAAGCCTCGCTGGCCAGGACGTTGCTGCGCGAACGCCATGCCGCGGCGCGGCCGAATCTTGATTCCGGGAGGGGCGATCGGCCGGCACGATCGGCGCATTCGGCGGAATCATCATCCGCCTGGCGATCGGTGGGATTCCCCCCGCGGGCGGCAATCGGCCCATTCGGCGACCTATAGTTGAAATAGGAACGACTCCCGTTTCAACCATCAATTCGCCTGCTTTGCGGCGAAAGGGAACCGAGCGATGTTCAAGGCCAAGTGGCTGCGCCACTTGCTCAGCGGCGAGGAAGGGCTGGCGGCGATGGAATACGCCACCATGCTGGCCCTGATCGTCATCGTCTGCATCAGCGCGGTGCAAGTCCTCGGTGCCAAGGCCTTCTTCAGCTTCAAAGCACTGTACTTCTACCTGCGGTAGCAGGCACGTGCGGCGCTGGGCCACCCGGTACAGCTCGTTCACGCCACCTGCAGCTGCGGCGTGGGAATGATGAAGTGCCCGCCCGATTCGCGGTACCTTTGGTGCCGCATCAGCACCTCGTCGGCCGATGTCGGATCGAGCAGCAGGGCATAGTCGGGCCGGGCTTCATACAGCTTGTCGGGCGAATGCACCGCCAGATGCGCGCCCGGTGTGTACCGGCCTTGCTTGCCGGCACTGCGATCGACCACGAAATCGATCACGTCGGACCCTAGCCCGCACACGTTGAGCATGCCGCTCTCCTTGGCCGAAGCGCCATAGGCAACGATCCGGCAGCCCTGCGACTTCAGCCGGGCCAGCAGGGCCCGCAGCTCGACGCGCAATTTGTCCACTTTTTCGCCGAACGTCCGGTAATAGTCGGGCCGGTCGAGCCCCAACTGCCGCTCTTCGGCTAGTAGCCGCCCCACCGCGTCGGACACCACTCCGGCCCGCGCGACGAACACCCGCAGGCTGCCGCCGCCGGCCGGCCGCCGCTCGACGTCGGTGACCATCAGGCCATGCCGGCCGAACAGGGCCGCGAGCGACAACAACGAGAAGTAGCAAAGATGGTCGTGATAGATCGTGTTGAATTCCACCCGCTCGACCATGTCGCGGACGTAAGGGACCTCGACGATCGCCACGCCCTCGGGCTTGAGCAGCGTACACAGCCCGGCCACGAAACCGCTCAGGTCGGCCGTCGAGGCCAGGGCGTGGTGTACGTGAACCACGTCGGCCGGCTGGCCGCAGGCTTCGAGCTGCAGGGCCAACTCGCGCGAGAAGCGCCCGCGCAACGTCGGCACGCCCGATTCGCACTGGGCGGCGTGGGCCAATTTCGCCGAGCTTTCGATCCCCAG
>DATJTR010000655.1:0-5158 GCA_035503215.1 Pirellulales bacterium | reverse complement strand
CTACGGAGGTCTCTTGGGCGTGCGACCGCTGCAAGGTGCGACCAGAAGAGTCCAATGCTTTGCCGCTCTTGTTTAATCTCCCGAGATTCGTCTTGCGACCTTCGCCATGACGCGATTTCGTCTAGGAATTCTCCATGAATTATTCAGTCCAAAACGATCGCGCTTTTTTCGCCAATATGCTTTGTCCGCGGCGATACGGTGCCCAGGGGTGCAAGGCGGTTCACCGTTTTTGAATTCTTTGTAGTCAGAGGCATTCATGCGCCTGGACATCCAAAACAGGTTTCGGCGTTTACGGCAAACGGCGGTCTAGAGCGTGCCCTAGAAAGCGAACGAAGCCTTCGGCCCGAAAGAAGGCGGCCCGACAACAGGAAAGCGATTAAACGTTGTCGGGGCCGCAGTTGCTCGGCGGTGATGTGCCCGAGCGGCACGCTTTCGGAGGCGACGAATTCCGCTAGTGTCCTTTTGGCCCGCGAGAATAGAGACTGCCGATGCCGCGAGTTGCGCTTGCCCTTTGCCAGTGGCTATTTCGGGCAGTTTCCATTGAGGAAAGTGTTTCGGCCGATGCCAAAACCAGTCCCTGATCCCCATTCACGGGGCTTGGTCGCGGTTGGTCCAGGTTGCGGCAACCCGTTCAGCGTTCATCGGCAGATTTGCCCCGTTGATCCGGCGGCGGCGTTCTTGAGCCGGGCGGGTCGGTATGGCGGTGAACCACTACGATGTCGTTTTCCGCCAAAACACGATCGGCGACATTCAACTCATCCGGATTGCCATGTGCAATGACCAGCACATTCCCCTGCTTGAGGCAGTCTTCGTAGTAGCGGATATGGTTATGGCGGACGTTTAATCCTGCCAGCGCCCCGACGAGCGAGCCGACCAGGGCGCCTGCAAAGAGGGCCGCAATTGGGCCGATCAGGAAAAAAGTTCCTAGTCCCGTGACTTCGGCGACCACGGTCCCACCCAGCATCCCCAGCACTCCTCCGAGCCCGGCGCAGATGGCGGAATCAGTGGCCGGATCGTCCCCGACCTTGAGTT
Source organism: Pirellulales bacterium (assembly GCA_035503215.1). Lineage (GTDB taxonomy): Bacteria > Planctomycetota > Planctomycetia > Pirellulales > PALSA-1355 > DATJTR01. Next base: position 4,126 of record DATJTR010000655.1, on the reverse strand, counting down.
TGTCGATCGGCACCAGGCTGTTCTTCGGATGCCAAGAAACGAGCGAAATCTGATTCTGTTGAAAACCGGCGCGCCGTAAACTGAGCAGCGCGTGTTCCGCTTTTGCAAGCGTGGCAAAGACGCCCACAACGCAAGAACCGACGACAAGGTCTCGAGAGTTCTTCATGGTTCGATCGTTTCGATCAAGTTATGTCGCAACGTGCAAACTCCGGCCGAGATGCAACGATGCAGGTCTGGCGTTGATTCCAACTTTGCGTCACAGTTTTCTACCTGCATTATACTTCAAAAGAGGTGTCTGAGGTTCTAGCCAGCGCACGGGCCCGGGAGAGAATCTCCGGCCGAGTTGCGCGACCACTCCCAGCCGGAGGATCAGCGCACTAATGGCGCGAAGCGGGCAGCCGCGGTCCCCACGGCCGGAAAAACTTCTCGTTTTCAGCCGCCCGAATTATTCGCCGACGAGATGCTCGATGTCTTCGCGAGAGACGGTGAAGACGTCCATGTCGAGTTTGACCACGCCCAGGCTGACCAGGCATTCGGTAAAGAGCTCGCGGGTGCGCAGTTCGAGTTCCTGGACGCCCAGGTCGGTCATCACGCGGATGATGTGCCGCCCTTTTCGGACATGCGTGCGTTCGTCGGCCCGGATGAAGTCGGCCGCGTGATACAGCAGATCGTCGTGGCGTTCGGCGGCCACATCGATCAGCGAGCCGATGGTCTTGAGCACGCCCACCTCGCCGAACAAATTGATTTCGGCCATCGCATAAGCTGGCTCCATCGGCCCGCGACACGTCGATCCGGTCAGCCGGTTGGGCAACTCGAACGGATCGTAGCCCGCGGCCAGGAGGGTGCGGTGGCCGATTTCGGTATGCCGGGCCTCGTCCCAAGTAATGCGGGCCAGATCGTACTCAGCTTGAAAATCCATGAAACGGATATCCCACAGGAACGTGCCGAACGCTTCGATGGCGTCAACCTCGTCGCGCTGAGTACGAAGAAAACGGAGCCGCAGATTCTCGTACGTCCCGGCCGGATAGCGGGGTTCGCCGTCGGCAATGTCGTAATCGCCGGTGTTGCAAAACGTGACGAACCGGCCATCCCGCGCGGGGTGAGTCGAGCGCTCGAAGGGTTTCTGCGCGCTGCGCAGCGGCTCAGGTACTGGAGTCCGTGGGTCGGCGCCGGTCACGCCACCGATACTGGCAAGCAGCCGAGCCAAATGCCAGCGCCAGCCGGCCAGCCGCGATTCATCGATGCCGCCGGCCACATAAGCGGCCAAGGCCTGGTCGGCCCAGGCGAGCATAGGTTCGTAATCCAGCAAGATCCGCCGCAACGCGCGGATCGTCGGAGCATCGGTCACGGAGTCGGTTCGATCGATGTGATGGCGATAGGCCGTGGCCAGAGCCTGCCCCAAGACTTGATGCACGCCGACGAGCAGTTCGGGCGCGTCGGCCGCCGACAATACTTCGTCGATCAGGCGGTCGATGTCCGCGTCGCGAAAGGCATCGATTTGTTTGAGCGTTTGTTCCTGCTCGTGCAAGCGCTCGCGCAGGTGGTACGCCGCGTCGGCGTGATAGAACAGATGCCGACCGGTTTCGAGCTTTACCTCGAACTCCGGAATCGCCAAAGTCCATGATCCCAGGGCATGCGACAGGCGCCGTTCGAGATAGAAGAATCGCAGTAGCCGCTGGGAATTTTCGGCGACGGAAAACTGCCCTCCTAGTTGCCGAGGGTCGCGCGGAAATCGATAGGCATACTGCTGCCGCCGCTCGCGCGATGCCTGCCGCTCGGCCGGCCGACTGACGGCCACAATCTCGGCCGTGTCCGCGGATTTGCCGCTCTGTCCATTGGTCGGGTGATCGTCGCGCGCGCTCATGGTTTCGACTCCGCTTTAACCAACATTTCCGATCTGAGTTGAGCCTAGAACCGATCCAGACTTCGAGACTCGGCTTGGTGGCAATTTTACAGCGCCGGTGCCCCCTTCGGTGCGAAAAATTGAGGACATCCGGTTGGTCCAAGTCGTGATGCGCCAAGTAGATGACTTCATTCTTGCACAGGGCGAGAGTCGTTTTTCCCGAAGAAGCGGCGATTTTTGCGGTACTTATGGTTCCTTGCGGCGGGCGATGGCAAAATGGGAAGCAAATCGATACGCACCGACCAGGCCGATTGGGAAGCGTGGCCGCCAGTGGATTGAGGGACCGGCAACTGGCTCTGGAAAAGTGGGCGTTCGGGGCGGACGCCCAATCGTCGCCTCCATTTAGGCATCAATCGTTCGGGAGCCATTATGAATGGCAGGGTTCTGCTGATCGCGTGGTTGGTTCTGCTCGTCAGCCTTGCACTCGTCGGGGTGGGGTGGCTGGTTGTCGAAAATGGCACTTATGCGCTGACCTGGAACCAGGGCCCCCGCGATGACCCCAAGGATTTGAGCCCTCCCGATGATTCGGCGGCTGGAAAAGACGAGCTTGGATCTGCGACCGGGGGACCGGCCGGGGCAAAGGCGGCGCCTTCTCCGCCGGCGACTCCTGGCCAAGCTCGGGAGGCTCTCGAGAAGTCGATCCAGGCAATCAAGCTCCATAGTGTCTGGGATCGCACCTACAGCGCTCTCACCACCTACAAGCCCCGTTCCGACAACGCGGACCTGAATCTCAAGGCGCTCTATCTCTGGGAACTGTCGCGATTGCAGGGCGCTCGTGCCAGGACCACGGAACGGAATGCGAGTCTGAATGCCATCGCTCAAGTCCAGGCGGAGATCGCTGCACTCGACTTCAGCGCCAAGTCGTATTTCCTGTCCTACATCCAGTGGTACGAGCTGCTGATGTGGAGCTACGAGGACAATGACGAGATCTGGTCCGCGGGCGGAAAGGCCGCGCATCGCATCAAGGCGCTCGTCGATGACGTCAGCCCAAAATGGGGACTGAACGCGTACACGACGCTTGGACCTCGCTACCGCATGGATGGCTCGCTCGCGTCGGTTGGGATGTATGTCATCATTTCCTTGTACCTGAACCGTGACAAGGTGAACTACAACGTGGGGGAACGACTCGATGTATCCGCTGCTCCCGGCGAGCTGATACCGGCCGATGAACGAAAAATGGTGATCCTGCTCGGTCGCCTGGTCGGCTTCGTGGAGAGCTGCTACGACGGCAAGGAACCGGAATCGACGGTGGCCACGTTTCGTTACGGTCCCGGCGGCCCGGAGCGCGGCAGTCTGGTGGGTGGAAAAATCCTGTATTTCCTGGCGAAGGCAGTTCTCGCCGAACAGAGAGGCCAGGACGCCGATGCGATTTCGTACTATGACCGCGCCTTCGACGTTCTGAAGATTCTCGCCGATGACGGATTTGCTTCGCTGCACGACACCTACGAATTCGTTTATGTCGTTCGGGGCCTCACGCAACTTTTGAGGCTCAGCGTCCAGCGAGAAGATCATGGCCGCGCGAAGGAGCTCGTGACCATGGCTGAAGCGCTCATGGAAAAAGACTATGGTCCCGAGAACTCGCGTCACAGTCAATTCTAACTGCCGATTGCCTACCTGAACTATTACAACGACTCGTGGCTTGCCTTGAGGGAAATGAATTCCCCCGCGCTGGGAAACGTGGGGAAATGAAGAACGACGGCACGACTTCTTTTTTGGACCTGGTCCTCTGCGCGGTGGCCTGCACGCTGTTTTTCTATATCGTGCAGATTGCCGCGCCTCGTGCGCCAGGGCGAGACGACAAACCGCTCGTGATCCACGGAGTCGTTACGCCGTCCGACTCGACCAGCAGTCCGAAATTCCTCTGGCGCCTAGTTGGACCTGACGACCGCCCCGTCGCGGCCAACTCGCCTCCGGGGGCAGCCTGCAGACCCACCGACTTGAAGACCCAACGCCTTGAGTCGTTCCTGATCCTGCTCCCTGAAGCTTCCTACGGCCGTTGGAAACTCTTCGTGTTTCCTCAATTCGATTCCGCTGACAACCGGCTGACCTTAAGTGAGACTGCCGAAGCCGCCGGGGCCTGGACCGGTGGCAATGCGTATGCCTGGAAAGGATTCTTTCAGGCCTATTCCCACTACCTTGAACTCGCCGGGAAGAAAATTGTTTCGACGGAAACTTCCCAGCGGCTCGATCAAGAGATTGGATCGATCAATCCTTTGGTCCTGG
>DATJTR010000654.1:0-5597 GCA_035503215.1 Pirellulales bacterium | reverse complement strand
GCGGCCGACTTGGCTGGCGGCCCACCGCGAATTGCGGGGGTGGGAGGCCGTTCGCCGTGCTCGCAGGCCGTTCACCCAGGTTGGCGAACGTGCGCATTTGAGGTTTTGCCCGCAAATTTTTCTGGCTGCCTAGTACCATCGTGGGCCGCCGCCGCGCATACTGTAGGGGTTATACCGGTGCCGGCCATTGGCTGACGCGTGCGCGCGGGCCAAGCGGGCCGCCACACTCTCGGCGGTGATGCCCCCCGAGCGACCAATCGCCGCGGGGCCTGCCGCCCGACACTCCCGCCGCCGACCGAGTTCCTCTTCCCTCCCCACCCGGATGCTACAGGAATTTCTTTCATGAGCAACAAGCAGCAAGGCTCCTCCAGGCGCGAATTTCTGCAAACGACCGGTCGCGTGGCCGCCGCCACGGCCCTCGCGGGGGTCGTCGTTCCGCGCGTACATGCCGCCGAGAACAACACCATTCAGATCGCACTGATCGGGTGCGGCGGACGCGGTACTGGCGCAGCCAAGAACGCGCTGTCGGTGACCAACGCCCCGATCAAGATGGTGGCCATGGCCGACGTCTTTTCGCACCGCTTGGAAGCCAGCTACAACGGGCTGAAGCCGCAGTTCGAAGACAAGATCGACGTGCCCGAAGATCGCAAGTTCATCGGCATGGACGCCTACCAAAAGGCGATGGATTGCTTGAAGCCGGGCGACATCGCGATGTTCACCACGCCGCCGGCCTTCCGCTGGGTCCATTTCGGCTATGCCATCGAAAAGGGCCTGAACGTCTTCATGGAAAAGCCGACCAGCGTTGACGGCCCGTCGTCGCGCAAGATGCTCAAGCTGGCCGACGAGTCGGTGAAGCGCAATCTGAAGGTTGGCGTCGGCTTGATGTGCCGGCACTGCAAGGCCCGCAAGGAATTGTTCAACCGCATCAAAGACAATCAGCTGGGCGAAATCATGCTGATTCGGGCCTACCGCATGAGCGGCCCGATCGTCACTTGTTTCTCCGAACGCAAGCCAGCCGACAAAGCCGAACTGCCTTGGCAGATCGAGAACTTCCACAGCTTCCTTTGGCTGAGCGGCGGCATCTTCAGCGATTCGCTGGTGCACAACGTCGACGAAGCCTGCTGGATGAAGGACGCCTGGCCGGTGAAGGCCGAGGCGATCGGCGGCCGGCATTACCGCGGCAACTACATCGACCAGAATTTCGACAGCTACGCCGTCGAATACACGTTTGCCGACGGCACGAAGTTCTACCTCGACGGCCGCTACGAGGCCGGCTGCAAGAGCGATCACTCCACCACGGTGCAGGGCAAGAAGGGGATCGCGGTGGTGTCGCAAGCCGGCCACATGCCCTCGAAGGCCCGCATGTATCGCGGCCAACTGGTGGGCGATCAGAACGACAAGACGACCGCCGACAACGCGAACCTGATGTGGGCCTGGGGCGACAAGGAACCGAATCCGTACGATCTGGAGTGGGAAGACCTGGTCGACGCGATCGTGAACGACACGCCCTACAACGAAGTGCAGCGCGGCACGCAGGCCAGCCTGGTCACGGCGATGGGACGCATGGCGGCCCACACCGGCCAGGAGATCACCTACGATCAGATGCTTAACTGCGAGCACGAATTCGGCCCCGATCTCGACAAGCTGACCTTGAATTCGCCCTCGCCTCTGCTGGCGCTGGCCGACGGCTCGTATCCGGTTCCGCAGCCCGGTCTGCTGACCAAGACCGAGTATTAAGCGCAAGATTCCGAGCAGACTGGCCGCGTGGCCAGAGGCTCGGATCGACGTAAAGCAACCCGCAAACTACCGCGCTCGCGGAAACGGCCACCAGGCCGGAAACCGCGAGCGCGGTTTTTTTTGCGAGTCGCCCGCCGCGGCCGATGGACCGGCCTCGTTCGGTAGACGCTCCCGGGTTACCGGTAGCGGCTCGGTGCTAGGCAACCTTTGCTCGCATTCCGCGACCCAACGCGAAAACAGCTCCTCTCCCTCGCGCCAAAGCGGCGCACACGGCGAGTCCGGTGCGGACAGCAGCCGCTCCCGGACCTCGGCAAGCATCGCCTGCGCCAACGGCAAATCGTACGCGAAGGCTGGCCGATGGACCGGAGACTCGAATTGAAGCAAACCGATACGAAGAACTACGCGCTCGCGGAAAACGGCCGCCAGACTGAAAACCTCGAACGCGGTTTTTTCGCGCGCCGCACCATGATCGCGTTAGTGGCGTTCACAAGCTGTGCGACGATACGAAGTCGCAATCACCGCATGCATTGCGGAGAATAGTTTGACTTGCGGCGAATATGGGCTATAATCACCGCAACGTATGCGGTGATTATGCCCTATATTCATAAACTTCCCGGCTGGCCCACGCTAACTTGGGACGGCGATTTCCTCGCCTCCTCGCTGGCAGCGGTCCGTCACAAGCAGGGCCGACTTCTCGGGAAAATGGAGGCCATGGGGTTCGACCTCCGGGCCGAGGCCAGCTTGACGGTCCTCACGAGCGACGTCGTCAAATCGTCCGCGATCGAGGGTGAAACGCTGAACCCGGAAGAGGTTCGTTCGTCAATCGCCCGCAGGCTTGGCCTCGACGTAGCCGGCCTCGCGAAGTCTGGCCGCGACGTTGAGGGCATTGTCGAAATGATGCTCGATGCGACAGGCAGATTTAGCGAACCACTCACGAAGGATCGTCTCTTTGCCTGGCACGCTTCGTTGTTCCCCACCGGACGCAGTGGCATGGCGAAGATCGCCGTTGGCCAGTGGCGACCCAAAGAAGCGGGCGAAATGCATGTGGTATCCGGTCCAATCGGACGCGAAAGAATTCACTTCAGGGCACCAAGCGCCGACCGACTCGAATCGGAAATGGCGACCTTCATCAACTGGTTCAATGCCTCCGCCGGAATTGACCCCGTCCTCAGGGCTGGAATCGCGCATTTATGGTTTGTCACGATCCACCCATTTGAGGACGGCAATGGCCGCATTGCACGGGCAATCGCCGACATAACTCTTGCGCGCGCCGACGGGACGAAGGATCGTTTTTACAGCATGTCGTCGGAAATTGCGGCAGAACGCAAGGCGTATTATCGAGAGCTCGAGATTGCCCAGCGTGGTGATCTGGACACCACGCGCTGGCTCGGTTGGTTCTTGGACTGCTTGAGCCGTACGATTGACGGCGCGGATGAATTGCTTGCCTCGGTGCTCCACAAGGCGCACCTATGGCAGCGCATTAACCGCAAACCAGTGAACGAGCGACAGCGACTGGTCATCAACCGCCTCCTCGACGACTTCAAAGGATTTCTCACGACCTCCAAATATGCCAAGCTCGCTAAGTGCTCACCCGACACGGCGCTTCGCGACATCCGCGAACTCTTGGGTCGAGGCATACTCGTGCAAAACCCGAGTGGCGGCCGGAGTACGAGTTACCGGCTGGCCGAGCCCGGAGACATCCCCGCGTGAAGTGACTCGGCCCGTTCAAGAATGGCAGGGAAACGCGCGCGTCGACTCGGACAAAAGCTGCCGCGCCAGGCACGCGATGTAGATGCCCAGGGCGGCCAAGGCGAGCGTGAGAGCTTGCACGTGGCAAATGCCGGCCAGCGGCTGAGTGAACCACGCGGTCAAATAGACGAGCGCGGTCAGGACGGCAAACGTCGTGGTCAAGCCAGGGACGGCCGGCACTACCGTGGTCATGTCACTCGTGCATTTGCGCAGGGCCAATACGTTGGCTGTGAGCAGGATTGCGGGAATGACGAAGATCGTGTCGTAGATGGCGCAGTGCGGGCTGAGAATCGGCGTGCAGGCCAAAGCCGCGGCCCAGGCCAATTGTCGGGCACACTCGAAATCCGAATCGGCGCCCTGCGCGCGATCTCCAAGTGGCTTGGAAGGCCCGCACTCGGCGCTGAGAGATCCCACACGCCATGCCAGACGGGCCAGGTACGTGGCCGCAGCGCACCCGATGGCGGCCAGCACCCACCACAATGCCGCAGGCGGGTGTGGAACGATGCGCTGCAAGAATATCATGAAATCGACGTACTTCAAATGCGGGATGGTTTCCGGCGCATCGCGGCGCATCGCCACGTAGCGGGCGAGAAGCTGCCCGTAGTCGATCAAGCCCTGGGTGCCAACCGCCCACCACGACAGCGCCGTTAAAGCGGCCGTCATCAGTGCGCCCCCCAGCAGCATTTGCCAGCGCCGGGTGAGTAGTAACATCGGAAGGATCAGGATGAGCAGCGTCGGCTTATACAGGCAAAACGCCAGCACGGCGCCTGCCGAGAGTGGACGCCCGCGGCGCTCCAGTTCCATCGACGCCGCAATGCACAGCAAGGCCAACGCCTGCCACTGCCCGCCGAGCACGGTCTCGAGAATGAACGGGGCAAACGAAGCGGCGGCAATCAGCGACGTGCTGAAATCGAGTGGGGCCAGCCCGGGGCATTGCCGCCAGAACAAGCCGAACGCCACGCGAAAGGCCACGAGCGAAAACGCGGTCCACACCACGTACGACAGCTCGTAGGGCAACGCCGCGAATGGCCGCGCGAAAACCGCCAATGGCGGTGCACACGCGAACGGTAGCGAAAGCTCGGCCGGTGTTCGTGGCAGCAGCCCGTGATACGCCGCGTCTTGACGCGCGAGATCGTACAACCGCGCGGGAGGGTCGGCGTTCAGAGCCGCGCCGGCCAGGTAGAACGTTGCATAATCGGCCCCCACCTGCGGCCCAAAAATCGTCTCTCCCTGCCGAGCCGTGAGCACGCTCGCACCCAGCGCCGCCAAAGCGAGCAGCACCATCGACAGCGCGACAAACCGAATCCGGTCACGGTCGAACAATAGGAACAGCCGGGCGGCATAGGGAGAGGGCGCATACATGGCAGCCAAAGTATACGGCGCTGCCCAAAGCGTCCGGCCAATCGCCGCAAGTCGTGTGGCGACAGCGGTTTGGCCAGGAGGTACCGCGAGCGTAGCTCGCAGCCGCTTCCGGATTCCCGCGGGCATCAGCACCTGTCCAATTGCTCGCCGGGAGCTTTGGTTTTGAGTGCTACGCTTCGAATGGCAATCCCTGCCTATTCGCCTGCGAAGGGTGATCACGTCGGCTGAGGATCGAGGAGAATCGAATGCGTTTTTTTGGACGAGCGGTATTTGGGCCAAGCGGGTGGATTGCGCGTCCGGCGAGCCACCGGCCTCAGCAAACAGGCAACCGTCCATTGACTTTCGAGAGCCTGGAAGGCCGGGAGATGCTTTCCGCCTCGTCGATTTCGCTGCCTTCGATGTTTCCATCTGCAACCGTCGTTACGGTGGGTCCGCTGATTTCGGGAGCGAGCAGCGTCACGCTCACCACTTTGGGAACCGTTAACAACGTGCAGATCTTGGAGGCGGTGAATCACAGCACCAGCGACGTGCAGTTGCTGGCCAGTACCTCGACGGGCACGACGCTGCTCCATGATTTCGGCATTGGGACGACCAGCCTGGCGGCTTTGGGGACGCTCAGCAACAGCTTGGTGTTCGAAGCGGTGAATTCCCGCACGGGGGACACGCAGGTGTGGGGGACCACCGGCACGGCTGCCGGCACGACGCTCTTGCACGACTTCAACTTTGGCATCGAGGGGGCCGGGCTAACG
>DATJTR010000653.1:0-3152 GCA_035503215.1 Pirellulales bacterium | reverse complement strand
ACATGGTGTCGGTGGTTCCCGACCTGCCGCACCAGTTTCACAATCCGCCGGCCAGCAGTGCTGCGGAGGTTCTGGCCGAGGCGGTCAACGAGGCGGAACGCTGGATCACGACTTGCCAGCGGCCGGTGATCATCGGCGGGGTGGAAATCCATCGTTTCGGCCTGCAAGACGATCTGTTGGCGCTGGCCGAGGGTTCGCAGATTCCGATCACCACCACGATGCTCGGCAAAAGCATCATTCCGGAGACGCATCCGCTGTTCGTCGGCCTCTACGAAGGGGCGATGGGGAACGAGGTGGTGACCCAGTTCGTCGAAGAGAGCGATTGCCTGATTCTGCTCGGCACGTTCATGACCGATTTGAACCTGGGGATTTACACCGCGAATCTCGATCCGGGCAAATGCATTTACGCCACGAGCGAACAGTTGCGGATCCGGCATCACCATTTTCACGGCGTGCTGCTGGCCGATTTCATTCGCGAGCTGGCCGAGCGCAAGCCGCGGCCGCTGCGGCGACAAATCCCCCACATCCAAAGCCTGGCGACGGAGAAATTCGTGCTTTCGCCGGCCGAACCGATCTCGATTCGCCAGCTCATCGCTCGCTTGAACGAATCGCTCGACGACGAAACGGTGGTGATCGCCGATATCGGCGATTCGTTGTTCGCCGCCACGGAATTGGTGACCCGGGGCCGGACCGAGTTCATTAGCCCGGCCTACTACACCTCGATGGGTTTTTCCGTCCCCGCGGCCCTGGGAGCGCAAGTCGCGCGTCCCGATTTGCGCACGGTGGTGATCGTCGGAGACGGCGCGTTTCAGATGACCGGCATGGAACTTTCAACCATCGTGCGGAACGGTTTTCCCGTCATCGTCATTCTGTTGGACAACAAAGGCTATGGGACCGAGCGATTGCTTCATCCCGGCAACACCTTTAACGACATTCACCCCTGGGCCTATCACCGGCTGCCAGAGGTGCTTGGCGGTGGCACCGGTTACGAGGTACGCACCGAAGGTGAGTTCGACGCCGCTCTAAGCACGGCCTGGGCCGATAAGAGCGGCTTCAGCCTGATCCAGGTCCATCTGAGCCAAACCGACAGCAGCATTGCACTGAGCCGCTTGGCGGAACGGCTGGCACGCCGCGTTTAAAGGCCGCTGGAAAGCTCGAAGGCGAGCGGTCGATCTGCCGGATGGCCAACTTCAGGGGACAGCCCAATCACGGCGCCCGGTTCCACCCGCATGGGGGGGTGTGTTCGTTCCTCCGCGCGCTGTTGACGACCATTTTGCGCCTGCCGCTGGTGACTGACATTGCATTGGCCGAAGGGGCGTCGATAAGATTCGCAGCCCTTAATCGAGCCGGCTGCAGGAGCCCGTGCAGGCCGCGTGCTCTGTCGCGCTTCAGGGAAGAAAGTGGCAACGGCATGGAATCGTCGACCGTGGTGGCGTTTCGCGCGCTGGTGTTGGTGGCCTGTTTGATCGTGGTGCCGCTGGCGGCGATTTTTGGCAGCCAGTTCCCCGACGTCGTCAAATCGGTGCTCATCGACCGCGTTTTTCCCAACGGCATACCAGGCATTGCTTCGAGCGCCGAACCGCCGCGCGATGCGGCTCCTCCCTTCGATGCCGCCCCGGAGGCGACCGCGTGGCAAGCCGCGCCGAATAATGCCGCCCCCACGGCTACGCCACCTGCCGGACAAGCAGCCAATGGCAGCGCCCCGGGATGGCCCGGAGCCGGCGTCGAACCGGCGGTTGCTTGGAATCCACCCGGCCAGGTGCGGCCGGCGGCGGGCGAATCTCCGCCGGGCGCACAACCTGGCGGGGCCGAACGACTGGGCGTTTCTCTGCCACAGGACGGACGGCAGAACGCGCCTGCCTATCCCAATCAGAATCAGGCCGTCGCTGCGGCTTCGCCTTATGGTGCACCGCAAGCTCCCACTGCCCATCTGGTTCCCCCGCCCGATCGTTTCACGCTGATGGAGCGACGTTTGCGGGAGTTTGGGGCCACGTACTATCTTTTGGAGCGAGGCGGAACCGACAGTGAGACCTTCCGGTTTCACTGCAAAATGGCGATCGCCAACAATCCCACGCATACGCGCACCTTTGAGGTGACCGATTCCGATCCCTTGAGGGCCATGAGCCGCGTCGTCGAGCAGGTCGAAGCGTGGCGTGCCGGCCGGCTTCCCTGAGCCTATCTGCACGCGCGGCCGTTCGCCGGGATCGAATAGCCCCCACGATCGGCAACGACGGTTGCGTCGGCAGGCAAAACGCCCTCCGGCCATCTCCCAAACACCGCCCCTCAGCAAACGACCGGTTACGGCGCTTCTCCACCGCGGCGATCCGGCCGATCCGGGCGACGTAAACCCCTTGCGGTCATCCGTTGCTGAGTTTACGTTGACTGGGTAAAAGGCATCGAATTCGCGCTTTGCGACCTCGTCCACGGACCGACGGTTCGCGATCGGGGCCCTGAAGTGCTGCCTGCCGAGTGGTAGGGGACAACCCGTGAAGTTGCGAGCGGTAACCTGGCAAGGCAAAGGGACTAAGTCCGCGGAAACACGATGCGTTGGCATCGATCCGGCGCTTGCCCGGCGCAACCGTTGGCTGCGGCAATCGCACGCCAACCATCGGGCAACCATAACGCCGGACGACCCGTGGGTGCGCGATGCGCGGTTGGCCCGGCTGGAAGCAATCTTGTTCCTTGCCCGCGAGCCTCTCTCGACGCGGCGGCTGGCACAATTGGCCGGCTTGGCGGATGGAACGGAAGCGCGTACATTAGTTCGCCGGCTCAATCGTTTGTACGACGGTGGCTGCAGTGCGTTTCGAGCGGAGGAAGTGGCGGGCGGATTCCAATTGTTGTCGCGTGGCGGGTTTGGCTCGTGGCTGCGGCGATTGTATCCGTCGGCGGTAGAGTCTCGATTATCGGGTCCGGCCCTGGAAACTTTGGCGATCGTCGCGTATCGTCAACCGGTGTTGAAAGCCGAAATTGATGGTCTGCGGGGCGTCGATTGCGGCGAGATCGTGCGGCAGTTGATGGATCGCGAATTAGTGCGGATGATCGGTCGGTCCAGTGACTTGGGGCGGCCGTATTTATACGGCACGACGAAACGTTTCTTGCGGGTGTTTGGCTTGCGAAGTCTCGACGATTTGCCACGTGCCGCCGAGTTGCGC
>DATJTR010000652.1:0-9227 GCA_035503215.1 Pirellulales bacterium | reverse complement strand
TGACTCGATCAACGGCAAGCGGGTATTGATTCGGCGGCGCACGTCGTAAGCATCGAAGCGAGCGGACGGTTGCCGCCCGACGTGCGCTTGGGAGCCGATCGATCCGGCGATTCGATCGTCAAATTCGGCGCAAGCGGATGGCGGAGGAAAAAAGCCGGAAAATGGACTGACGCTCAATCGCGGCTGGGAAGCGACTCTGGTATGCTCGAATGGGGGGAAAGCGAGGTAGCTGGCTCCCCAAAATACACTTCTTTGGCGCCGGCCCAGACACTTCCTGCGGGTGGTGTCCGGGCGATCGTGCGGCGTAGGCGGATCTTGATCGAGCAGTCCGGCTTCGACCGGAAACGGCCATGCTTTTGCCCGACGAAAAACTTGCTCCGAACCCGGCTTCCGTCGAACCGGCCGTGTTGGCGACCTACCGCCAGGCACTCTTGATTCGCCGCGTGGAACAGTCGCTACTGGAATTGTTTGCGACGGGCAAGTTGTTCGGCACCTTGCACACCTGCGTCGGCCAGGAACTGATCGGCGTGGCGATCGCCGCGAATTTGAACCGGCATGATTGGATGTTCAGCAGTCATCGCTGCCACGGCCACTTCCTGGCCAAGACCGACCTGGTGGAAGGACTGATCGCCGAGGTGATGGGAAAGACGACCGGGGTGTGCGGCGGCTGGGGGGGCAGCCAGCACCTGTGCGCCGAACGGTTCTTCAGCAACGGCATCCAAGGGGGCATCGTGCCGGTGGCCGCGGGGCTGGGGCTGGCCGAGAAACTGCTGGGCAGCGGTCATATTTCGGTCGTCTTCATCGGCGAAGGAACGCTGGGCGAAGGGGTGATCTACGAAACGGCCAACCTGGCTTCGAAATGGGGAATCCCCCTGCTCATCGTGCTGGAAAACAACCGCTTCGCGCAAAGCACGGCGCAAGAGGAAGTCGTGGCTGGGGATATGCTGGCCCGGTTCGCGGCCTTCGACCTCGAGTGTTTCGACACCGATACCTGGTCGTTGGCGGCCTTACAGTCGACGTGCGCCGAGGCGGTCGGCTTCGTCCGCGAGCATGGCCGTCCGGCGCTATTGCGCGTGCAGACCGATCGGCTGAACGCCCACTCGAAGGGGGACGACGACCGCCCCGTGGCCCTGCTGGAAAGCTATCGCCGCCGCGACCTGCTGCAGCGATTCCTGGAGGAGTCGCCGCAAGAAGCCGGCGAAATGCTCGAGGCGATCAACGCACGCATCGGCCGGGCGATCGCCGCCGGCTTGGACGCGCCGTATCCGGCCACGGTCGATTACGACGACTTGCCGCCGCCCGCACCGCACCACTGGTCACCTGCCCCGGCGCCCAAGCCGATCCGCTATGGCGAAGCGATCCGCGACTGCTTCCACGAGCGGATGGCCCGCGACGGCCGGATCGTCATGATCGGCGAAGACATTCGTTCGCCCTACGGCGGGGCCTTCAAGGTGACCAAGGGGCTGAGCGATCAGTTTCCGGACCGCGTGCTGAACGCGCCGATCAGCGAGGCGGCGATCGTGGGGCTCGGCAACGGACTGGCGCTGCACGGCCAACTGCCCGTGTGCGAGATCATGTTCGGCGATTTTTTGACGCTGGCCTGCGACCAGTTCATCAACCACGCCGCCAAATTCCGCCGCATGTACAACCAGAAGGTGACGGTACCCCTCGTCGTGCGCACGCCGATGGGCGGGGGCCGCGGCTATGGCCCGACGCACAGCCAGTCGCTGGAAAAACATTTTCTGGGCGTGCCGCACACGCAGTGCCTGGCGCTCCATCAGCGGATTTCGCCGGAGATCGTCTACAACCGGTTGTTCGACACGATCGATCGGCCGACGCTGGTCGTGGAGAACAAGCTGCTCTATTCGCATCGGCTGGCCGCGACGGTGCCGGCCGGTTTCGCGCTGGAGCAGAGCGACGAGCCGTTTCCGACGACGCGGCTGCGGCCGGCGGCCGAGCCCGACGTGACGATCGTCTGCTACGGCGGGAGCGTGCCCGCGGTGGAAGAGGCCGTGGTGCAGGCGTTTGACGAACATGAGATCGTGTGCGAGGTGCTGATTCCCAGCCGGCTCTACCCGGCGAATCTCTTGCCCTTTGCCGAGTCGGCCGCCCGCAGCGGCCGGCTGTTGACGGTGGAAGAGGGCTGCGGGTTTGCCGGTTGGGGGGCCGAGGTCGTGGCGGGCTTGCACCAACGGTTGGGATCGCGATTGCGGGTTTCGGCCCGCTGCCGCTCGGCCGAACATTCCATTCCGGCTTCGGGTCCGTTGGAAAAGCAGAGCTTGCCGAATTCGCAGTCGATTCTGATGGCCATTCTGGAGCTGGCGAGCGATGAGCAAGCGCGTTGAGATTTTCGCGCCGCGCGAGAACGTCAACGACGATCAGGTCACCATCGTCGAGCTGTACGCGACGGATGGCGACTTTGTCGACGCCGACGCGCGCCTGCTGGTGGTGGAAACGAGCAAATCGACGTGCGACGTCCATGCCCCCTCGGCCGGGTACGTGAAATTCCTGGTCGCCCTGCATGACGACGTGGCGATCGAGAGTCCGCTCTGCGCGCTTTACGAATCGGCTGAGTCAACACGCGCAACCAGCCAGGCAGCACCGGTAAGCCCCCCGGGCGAACTCGCCGAGCGACCGACCGAAAACGGTACCGCGGCACTCCGTGGCCAGCACGCGGTTCAAGAACATCACCTGGCCGCTACGAATGGCCATGCGGTCGCCGCCGGAGTGAGCCACGGCGGCAGTGCAAGCTGCGCTCGTGGTGCGATCGTCGCTGCCATGGCCGCCGAGTCGACGGCCCCGCCGCAGTCGGGGAGCCGGGCCAGCCGCGAGGCGCAAGCGCTGATGGAGAAAGCCGGCCTGGGGTGGGAAGATTTTCCGCAGTTGGGAATGATCCGCGCCCGGGATGTGCGGGCCCGCTTGGGGCAGGCGGCCGAAACCAGCGCCCCGGCAACGACTTCACAGCTCGCGCCCCGGCCGGCTGCTGCCGTGCCGAAAGCCGAGCCCGCTCGGCCGACAGCGGCGATCGTGGACGTGCCGCATGCGCGCAAGAAGCTGTCGCGTGCCAAGCGGACGGAAACAGTGCGGCTGGCATCGACGGCGCTGGCCAGCCAGGTTTCGGTGCTGGCGCCTTCGCGCGGCATCGCCGCCCGTTTGGCTGCCGACCCGGCGACGGCGGGTCAACTTTCGTCGCGGCTGATCTTCGAGTCCGCTCGACTGCTAAAGCAGTTTGCGGATTTGAACGCCACGTATGATGCGGAGCACGTCGTGCATTACGCCGAGGTGAACGTCGGTTACGCGCTCGACCTGGGCCAGGGATTGAAAGTTCCCGTTTTCGCCGGCGCTGACCGGGCCTCGCTCGACGACATCCACGACCGCAAGCAGCAATTCATTCTCAAATACCTCAGCGGCGAACTCGCCTCCGCCGATCTCGACCGCGGAACGTTCACGATCAGCGATCTGGGCGACGCCGGGGCGTGGATGTTCGAGCCGCTGATCAGCGTGGGTCAGGCGGCGATCTTGGGGGTGGGCGCCGAGCAAGACCTGGGGCAGGGCCAATTCGTTTATCCGCTGATCCTGGCGTTCGATCACCGGTTGACCGACGGACTGACCGCGACGCGATTCCTGCACGCGCTCTCGGAACGCATGGCGGCCCACCAGCGAGTGCTGGAGCGGCAGTTGGGCGGCGGACTCGCGGCCACGGCCGGGGGACCGATCTGCCGCGGCTGCCAGCGCACGCTCGTCGAGCTGCGCTCGCTGGAGGCACAATTAGTGCGCACGGTCGGGGAAGATGGCCAAGACCGCCTGCTGTGCACGATTTGTATCGCCGGCTGGTGATCGAGATGTCCCGGGTTCTTTCGACTCCACGTCTCCGAATTCGCTGACCGCTCGCTTGGAGCTGCAAACGATGACTTCGCCCGAGACGCGGTTGCGGCAACAAATTGCCGACGTGCTCAACGTTCCGGCCGACACGATCGTGCCCGATACCGCGCTCGACGTGCCGCGCTTTCGATCCTCCGCGGGGGCGATGATCTTGCAGTCGCTCGTCCGCTCGGCAACCGGCAAGACGATTGCCACCGCCGGCGTGCGCAATTTCGGCGAGCTGCTCTCGCGGGTGACGGGCGAGGCCCACGTGAACGGGACGCCGGAAGCCGCGAAAACGCCGGCCGCGATCGTTGCCCTTCCCAGCGCCGGGAACGGCGCCAGCGCGGGGCCGGCTGGCTGCGGAGTCGATATCGAAGACGTCGAGACGCTGCCCGCGGCCAGCGACTATTGGGCCCACGATTTTTACACGACGCATTTCAGTCCGGAAGAGATCGCCTATTGCGTGGGGCAGGCCGATCCACGGCCCCACTTCGCGGCCCGTTGGTGCGCCAAGGAAGCGCTGAAAAAGGCGTCGCCGGCGTATTTGCCGCTGGCGCTCGCCGACGTGCAGGTGGTGCGCCACCCCGCGGGGAACGTCGGCTTGCAAACTCGCGTGGGAGGCGTTTGGCAAGACGCGCCGGCCGCGCTCAGCCTTTCGCATAGCGAGCGTTCGGCCGTGGCGATGGTGATCTTGCCGGGCGCGGCGCCGGTGCCGCCGATGGCGAGTCCGGCACAATCGAGCGCGCCTGCCCCGGCCAGCGCCGGTCAGGTCCCCTCCACTGGGTCAAAGGGCCGCAAATCGTGGCTGCGGAGGCTGCTCCGTCCGTTAAAATAACGGCAGGGATGATGCCCCGAGAAAACTGCGACGGGAACGCCGACAGCTTTTTGAGCGCTCGGACTCGCGGCGGGTCCCCTTTTCGGCGCAGCGTGCTACCGTAGGCTCGATCGGAACAGAGAATCGGCCTGCGCCAGCCAGAAACCGGCGCAGGCGACAAGCGGGCGACGTCATGGAATCGGTCAAACTAGTCATCTGGGACTTGGACGGAGTCTTCTGGGGCGGAACCCTCAGCGAAGAGGGGATCACGCTGCGCCCCGAGAATCACGAGCTGGTCCGCACGCTGTGGAGGCGCGGGATCATGTGCTCGATCTCGTCGAAGAACGATCTCGACCGGGTCCGCGACGTGCTCACCCGGGAGCAACTCTGGGATCAGTTCGTGTTCGCCAAGATCGCCTGGCGGCCCAAGGGGGAAGCGATCGCCCAGACGATTGCCGAGATGAACCTGCGAGCCGTGAACGTGCTGTTCATCGACGACAATCCGCAGAACCTGGAAGAGGCCAAGTTCTTCAATCCCGGCCTGCAAGTGGCCGGACCCGAGGTGCTGCCGGAGTTGCTCTCCTGGCCGGCGACCCAAGGCAAAGACGACAGCCAGCTTTCGCGCTGGCGACAGTATCGCCAGTTGGAGCAAAAAGTGATCGACCAGGCCGAGTTCACGGCCGGCAGCAACGAAGACTTCTTGCGGCAGTGCGACGTTCGCGTCACGATCCACCGCGACTGCCAGGCCCAGTTCGGCAGGCTGCTGGAAATGATCCAGCGGACCAATCAGCTGAACTTCACCAAACAGCGATTGGAGGCCGACAGCTTGCGGGCCGTGCTCGCCGATACGGCGCTCGATTGTGCCTACATCACGGTCGTCGATCGTTACGGCGATTACGGCATCAGCGGGTTTTACGCACTCGCCAGTGGCCGACTCGAGCACTACTTGTTCTCGTGCCGCATCTTGAACATGGGAGTCGAAGCCTGGCTCTACGACCGCCTGGGCCGGCCCGAGTTGGAAATCGTCGGCGACACGAGCGACGATCCCAAGCGGCTGCCGGTGCCGGGTTGGATTGCCGTAGCGGGCGAAGCGGGAACCGGCACCACGCCCTCCACGATCGCGACCCCAGCGGCGGGTCCGCAGACCCCTGCGGCGAGCGGCGCGGCCGTCGGCACCTGGCCGCGAACGATCTTCAAGGGAGGCTGCGATCTGGAGCAGACGGTCGATTTTCTCGGCCGGCCTGGCCGGGTCGAGGGCGAATTCAACTACAAGACCGCCCAAGACGTGCCGGTCCACGTCGAGCACACCGAAATCCTCCGCCGCTGCCGGCCGGAAACGCTGGCGCGCTATGGCGACGTGATCGACCGGCTGGTGTTCGTCGATCGCCAGGGGTTCACCACCCGGATGTTCGACGACCGCTACGAAGTGGTCGTCTACAGCGCGGTGATCGATATGTGCCAGGCCTTGTACCGTCTCCGCTCGGGAGATCTGGTCGTCAATTACGGAGACATGCTGCAAGACCGCACGCTGGAGGCGAATTGGCCCCGGCTGCTCGAGCGGAAGCCGGAGCTCACCCCGGAGTTTCTGCGCTGGTTCCGCGATCAATTCGAGTTCGTCGGAGGCTTGTCGCCCGACGCCTTCCGCGAGAATCTCCACTGGCTCTGCCGGCAAGTCGGGCCCGGCAAACAGTTGATCCTGCTCAACGGGGCCGAAGTGCCGGTCGAACACGAAGTGGAGATCGATCGCTGGCGGCATCACGTGGTGATGAACCGAGTGCTGGATGAAGTCGCCGCCCAGTACGACCATGTCGACGTCTGCGACGTCCGCCGGATCGTGACCCGCCGCGACCAGATCGCCGATAACATTCGGCATTATCGCCGCGGGGTCTATTTCCACCTGGCCAGCCAGATCCAAGAGCTCGTGGCCGAGCGCCACGCGCTGAAAACCAACCGCCTGGGCACCTGGCTCAACGCCGGCAAAACGGTCGCGCGGCATACGCTGTGGCAGGCTCGCGAGTGGATGAAGCGGCAACTCGGGCCGGCCGAGACGGAAAAGAACTGACGGCCGCGAATCGACGTTCCCCCCAAGTCCGCGAGGAGCCGAACCGGCCGTTCGGGGTAGCGGAGCGAACGGGGCGCAAGCGGGACGAAATTTCGGCCGTCTCGCGGGACGCGGGCACTTTGCCGGCAAGTTCGGCTCGGCATCCTCTGAAACCTCGCGCCGCGCCTGCATGGCTGGTGACCAGTTTGATGGCCTTGCGACCATGACGGCAGCCGGACACCTGGCGCACGGGCAATGTTTTTTGCCGATCGTATTTGCCGCCGGGGCCAAGGATTTGCATCTGCGATCGCCGCGCCGGAAGCGAAGCATGGCACATGATATGCAACCCTGTTGATGGACACGCAGGTCGGATGGACCGGCCAGGCGAAACCCTTTTCTCCATCGTGGGGGATGATCGATCATGAAAACCTTCTTCAAGCGAGCCGCCGCGGCCCTCGTGCTGGGGCTGCTGCCCGTCGGCATGGCGTCGGCCCAGGTCACCGTGACGACGCCGCCGGCAGGGGGCGCAGGCGGCGTGAACGTGCAAGCCGGCCCGGCCAACGTGCAAACGGGACCGGGAGGCACGGCCGTCACGCTGCCGCCGGGAACCGGAGAGGCCGTGCGAGAGAATGCCGCGGCCCGGCAGGAAAACCGGGCGGTATTGCGGGGTGACCGACTGGCCAACCGACAGACCGTCCGCGATTGGCGGATGCAGAATTACCGCAATCGCTGGTGGTATTACCACCCGAACAACACTTGGTCCTATTACGAGGGAAGTCGCTGGATTCCCTATCGGACCATGACGAACCAGCCGGCTATGGCCAACCAAACGGCGCCCGACGCCAATCGCCGCTACTCGGCAGGCTATCGCGGCACGCAACTGGCCCCGGCAGACGCCAATACGCTGCCGAATGCCACGGCCAACCCGGCCCAAGCGAATCCGGCCCAAGCGAATCCGGCCCCAAGCACGAAGTAAGCGCGAGTCGGCAGTAATTTTCGACTGAACTGGAACGTTCCTTGCTCCTTGCCCTACCGGGCAGGGGGACGAGGAACGCTTTTATTGTTCCGCGCTAAAGAGGACGACCACCATGAGCACCTTTTTCAAGCGATCCGCGTTGGCCGTTGCCGTGGGATTGACGCCGCTGAGCATGGCTTCGGCTCAAGTTACTGCCACGCCACCACCTCTCGAACGCGGTGCGGTACAAGCGGCGCCGGGGCTGTCGAGCATCAGCGTTTTGCCTGGAAACTTAGGCAACCCGGGACGCGAGCACGAACTGGCCGTTCACCACGATCGAGCGACCATTCAGCGCCTGAACGTCGAAGCCAATCGCGAGGCCGGCCTCGAGGAAAGCCTGGAACTGAATCGCGAGGGAAATCGCGCGGTCGCAAGTGACTGGCGGATGCAAAATTTCCGCAACCGCTGGTGGTATTACCACCCGAACCGCACCTGGTCCTACTACCAGGGGGGCCGCTGGGTTCCGTACCGGCCGATGACGAACCAGCCGGCCGTGGCCAACGGAACGGCGCTCGACGCCAATCGACCCTACTCGGCGGGCTATCGCGGCACTCCGCAAGTCCCGATCGGTGTGAAAACGATGCGCAACCCGGCAGCCAGTCCTTCCTTGGCCCCCATCAACCCAGCCCCCATCAACCCCGCGTCTGGCACTTCGGCGCCCGCGAGCGCGCGGCCTGTCGCTGGGCCGTGAGCGCGGAGCACGGAAGTGTGTTCGATTGAACTCGAACATTCGTCGTTCCCTGCCCTGCCAGGCAGGGGCCGGCGAACTGTTTTTTTGCGCTCGTTCGATGGAGGCTGCACCTCCGCCGCTTTCCGAGCGGCAAGCTCCCTGGGCTAGCACGCCCAATCGCGCGCAGCTTTCTCATTTGTCAGCCAAATCGGCGTTTGGGAGGCGTTGACCGCTTGGCTCGCCGAGTGGTTACAATACAGAGGCTGAGCTTTGCCTGCGGCGACGGAGAGTGGCGAACTCGCATTAGGGCAGATCGAGCGCAGAACGAACTCGACGCGCCAGCGAGCTTTCTTCGCCGTGTCACCTCGCCCAGCGCTTCGGGTTCGCTTGCCGAAACGCTGCACCGCTTTGAGCCTCCGAGCGGCTAGCCAATCTTCCTCCTTCCCACACCCCGACGAACATGAGCCTGACTGCATTGGGTGCCGACGAAATCGCGCGTCGGCTGTTTCGCTACCGTGAATGTCACACGGCGCTGCCGGGGGCCGAGAGCGTTGGTCCCGCGCAACTTGAGCAATTCCACCGCGACGGTTTTCTGGCGGTGGAAAATGTCTTCTCGCCGGCCGAGGTGGCCGAGGCCAAGGAGGCGATCAGTTTTTTGATCGCCGGCGGCAACCCGGCTTACGAGCACGTGTTTTTGGAGGACGTGGCCGAGGGCGCCGACGTTCCGCCCGAAGAGCGGGAGCTGTACGTCCGCAAGCTGCATTATTTCGTCGATTTCGAGCCGCGGCTGGCTCGACTCTCGCAGCAGCCGACGCTGGTGCGG
>DATJTR010000651.1:0-10896 GCA_035503215.1 Pirellulales bacterium | reverse complement strand
AGCCGCGGGATTGGTCGAGGATTGGAATCGAGCCAGCGACGGCCGGGCGCTCGATCGACTCGACGCCTATCTGGTGAGGCAATTGCGCATTTGGCGCCCCGCGGTCGTGGTGATTGCCGGCAATTCGGCCGCCCAGCGGGCTGACAAGCCGGCAGCGTCCTCGGCAACGGCGGGGGCGGAGTCGAATGTGATTGCCCAAGCGGTGTTGTCGGCAGTCGAACGGGCGGCCGACCCAACGCGGCACAGCGAACAGATTGTCGCGGCCGGTTTGCAAACCTGGAAAGTCGACAAAGTCTACTCCGCGCTACCGGATGGGCAAATGGGCGTAACATCGATCAATACGGCTCAGCTTTCCGTTCGCGGACGCCGCCCGCTGGCCGAAATCGCCCAATCTGCCCGGGGACTCGTCAGCGACGATGGAACGCTTGACTACCAGCCTGCGCCCCCCGCGCGGGGATTTCGTTTGTTGATCAACCGGCTCCCGCAAGAGGCCGGCACAAACGATTTCTTCAGCGGCATCACGATCGCCCCCGGAAGCGAGGCGCGGCGGCAACGATTGGCGGCTTCTGGCCAGGGTGTCGAACAACTCAAGCGGACGGCTCAAACGCGGCGCAACCTGCAGGCGATCGTGTCGCAGGCCGAGGGAGCGCAAGCGGAGGCCGGCCACTGGCTGGCCGAGATTGGTCAGTTGGCACGGTCGCTCGACGACGCCAGCGGCGCGGAGGTGCTGTTTCAGCTTGGCGAGCGCTATTACCGCCAGAGCCGCTGGGAACTGGCGGCCGAGGCGTTCGAGATGGTCGCCGACCGCTATCCGCAGCACCCGTTGGCCGGCGCAGCCTTGGTCTGGCTCGTGCAATACTACGCCAGCGGCGAGGCAGCGTGGCGCTGTCGGCAAGGCGATCGCCTGACCGCTCAGCAAATCACCGCGATCGAACCGGCCGCGGCCGGCGCAGGAGAACCAGCAAAACGGGCCGAGCGAATCGCCTCGATTCCCCGCGGGCGAGATGCGCCGGCCCAGCAGATTACCACGCAAGGCGGACTGATCGGCCCAACCGATCTAGCAACCACTCGGGCGCAGCGGGCGGCAGCGCTGGCCAAACGCTTGGGCGAGGTCGAATCGAGCCTGTTGGCCGAACCACACGTCGGCTTCCCGTTGGCGATCGCCAATCGTCGACAAGGATATCCGCGGCAGGCGGAGCGGTTCTATACTTCGCTGTGTCGTGACCGGCCACACGACGCCTGGTGGGCAGCCGCCGATTGCGAACTGTGGCTGCCCGAGCGTACGGGCCTGCCGAGCAAGCCGGCTGCCTCGTGCAAGCCGGTGACGGGCAAACCGCGTCTGGACGGCCAGCTCGACGACGCCGTGTGGAAAACGGCCCGGCCGCTGGAATTGCACAGCGGCTCGCGCGACGACGGCGCCTGGTCGGCGGTTGCCATGCTGGCCTACGACAACGAGTTTTTGTATCTCGCGACCAGTTGCCGGCAAACCGCGGCGATCCATCAGGCCAAGATCGAAACGCGGCGGCAGCATGATGCCGATTTGGTTAGCCAGGATCGAGTGGAGTTTTGCCTCGACGTGGATCGCGATTACACGACATTCTATCGGCTGTCGATCGATCAGCGAGGTTGCACGCACGATGCCTGTTGGCACGATGCCGGATGGAACCCGCGCTGGTTCGTGGCTGCCGCCCGCGAGGACGATGTGTGGACGGTCGAGGCCGCGGTCCCCTTGGTTGAGCTCGCCCGCGAGGCTCCGACGAGCGGGCAGGCCTGGGCGCTGGGGGTGACGCGAATCGCGCCGGGCGTCGGCTCCCAAAGCTGGATCACACCCGCTCGCGCCGAACCGACCGCCGAAGGATTTGGGCTTTTGCTTTTCGAGTGAGCCGCCTACTTCGCCGCCTCGACTCTCAACGGCCGCGGGGCGGGGGTGGTTGCCGGCTGCGAGACCGGCCAGACGACGCCGCGTGGCTGCCGCAGCACATAGATCCACATGCAGACCGCTCCGACAAGGATAAGCAGGCTGATGTTCTGCGAGATGCTCCAGGGGGTCGAAAAAACCGGTTGTTCGTCGACGCGGATGATCTCGATCAAAAACCGCGAAATGGGATGCAGCGTCATCGTCAACGCCGACACCTCCCCTTCGCGCGTGCGATATGGGTAATAAGCCAACAAGAAGAGGCACAACAGCAGCGAGTCGATGAAGCTATAAAGTTGCGTCGGATGGATCGGCCGGCTGCCGGTCGGAGTGCCAGCGATGGACCACGTTTTTGGCCGCGGATCGCCGGCGACGAAAACCGAGAACTCTTGTCCCAGCTCTGCGCGATCGCGATGCAGCTCTCGGAGCCGCGGCGCCAGATAGGGCTGTTCCCCCGGCAATCCCCAGAACTCCTTGCTCAAGTCGACCAGAAGCAGCTCCGCGTCGTCAACCGTTTTGACCGGCAGTCCATTGATGCGGGTAATCTCCTGACCGGCCGCCAGACCCGCCCGGGCTGCCGGCGAATCGGGCTCGACCGAGGCGATGAGCGGCGGGGCTGTACTTTTGCCCTCGAACATCAGACCTTGGATCGGCAGTTGGCCGCGCTCGATTTGGACGATGTGTGCCGGGCTGCCCCAGGGAAAAGAAACCGACCAGGGCAAGTCGCTGGCGCCGCCGTAGCAACAGCCGTTGAGAAAGCAGCCGATGCGTCCGACCGCGACGCCTAACACCACGCTGGGAGCGACCAGATCGGAAAGCGCGAGCCCCGGCACGCGATAGCGCCAGACAAACGCCACCAAGGCCGCGCCGCCCGCCAGCAGCGAACCGTAAACGACCAACCCCCCCTGCGCGATGTTGGCCATGGACGCCAGGGTTTCAGCGAGAGTCGGTCGCTGGAATTGAGACCAATACTCGATGATGTAAAACACCCGCGCGCCGACGATACCGGAAATCACCAGCCAGAAGGCGAGCGAGAGGATCATGTCGGGATCGAGACCGAGCCGCTCCGCCCGCCACGCGGCCAGCCCGATCGAAGCAACCAGGGCCAAAAGCAGCATGACCCCGTAACCGCGGATCGGCAGCCCCTCGGCCGTGCTCAAGCGGGGAAGTAAGAACAGAATCGCCGCGCCAGCCAAAAGCAGGCCCGGCAATTGGCCGCGCGTCTCCGGACCAAAACCATGCCGGCGCCACGACCAGCCGATCATCGCCACGGCCACTAAAGCCCAAATCGCCAGCAGCCAGCCGACGCCGAAGACGTCGATTCCCAAGAATTTGGCCGGGATGGTGAACAAGGTCTGGCACATCGAACACGCTCGATTCAGCCTGCCGGAGGGGCAATGGGTTCGTTATCGATCAGTCGGGTCCTGCCCAATCGAACCGCCACTAGGGCGACGATGGGTCGATCGACGCGGGGCACGGGCGCTAGCGTTTCCGGATCGGCCAAGGCCACGTATTCGATCGCCAATTCCGCGGCCGAAAGTTCATCCCGCATCGCCTGCTCGATGGTCGCCGAGTCGGTCGCGCCTTCGCGGACGAGACGAGTTGCCAGCCCGAGTGACCGCGACACGGCCACTGCTCGCTGCCGCTCGTCGGTCGAGAGGTAGCGATTCCGCGAGCTGAGGGCCAGCCCATCAGGCTCGCGAATCGTCGGACAAACACGCAGTTCGATCGGCAAACGGAAATCGCGGATCAAATGCCGCACGACCAGGGTTTGTTGATAGTCTTTGCGCCCAAAAAAAGCCACGTCAGGTTGCGCCAACAGAAACAATTTGAGCACGACCGTGGCCACTCCCTGGAAATGCCTCGGCCGATGCGTCCCTTCGAGCGGTCGGGCGACGCTGCCGACGTCGACCAGCGACTCATCCCCCGGCGGATAGATTTGCTCCGCCGCGGGAACGAAAACGCAATCGGCCCCGTGACGAGCTAGCAGCTCGAGGTCTTTTTCCAGAGTGCGGGGATAGCGCGAAAAATCCTCGCCCGGGCCGAATTGCGTCGGATTGACGAAAATCGTGGCGACCCTCAGGCCACACTCGCGTTTGGCTGCCTCGACCAGGCTGGCATGCCCCGCGTGCAGCGCTCCCATCGTCGGCACGAGCCCGATCGTGCGACCCACGGCCCGGGCTTCGGCGACGCGGGCACGCAACTGTTCGATGGTCGTGAGCAGGTCGAGAGACATGGAATGACGTTCGGAAGAAAAAAAATTTCTGTCAGGGACAATGGTCGCCGCGGACGATCGCGACTCACCGGAAGGCTACGCCATCGCTGCGACGGCGGCAACGACTTCGTCCCATTGCCGCTCCCAATCGTCGGCCGGCAGCTCCAGGAACGGACCCGACCCGGATCCGATCAGTTGCCGCAGGGCCAAGGCAAAAGAATCGTCGGCAGGTCGCTGGGCCGGGTTGTGAGTGAGCAAAACGACCAATTTGGGAGGAACGACCGAGTGAGACAGCGATTCGTGCCGAGCTTTCAACTCGCCCAGCGCCGGCGGATCGAGTCGCAGCCCGCCGTAAGCCAACGACTGATCGAACCAAAAATCGCTGACCGCCAAAGGGGCATCGTGCGGCCAATCATGCGCGGTCAAGCGTGCACCGCGTTCGACAAGCAATTCTAGCTCCCAAGCCAGCGCCCGGCCAGCCGAGCCAGCTCCCAGCTCGCCTGCCGGCAGCCGCGGCGCAGCGATCCGGTGCGCTGAGAAAAAATCGACCAATTCGTCGGCGAGATGCGTCTTGCCGCTGCCGGCTGGGCCCGCGATCGCCAGATAGGGTCGTGCCGTGCGCAAATGATCGCGCAGCCGGGCGAGCGACCAGCCGACCGCGGGATGAATCATCTCCGGGGCAATCTCAGCCGCCGGTTCGACGACAAACCGGCGAAAGGCCAACCGCGGATGCGGGATGGTGAGCCCTGGCTGCGAAAGTTGCAGCTCGTCGTAAATCAGCAAGTCGAGATCGAGAGTGCGTGCTTGCCAACGGGCGTGGCGCTCGCGGCCCAAACGATCTTCAATCTCAGTGAGCGCGCTGAAAAGTGCTTTGGGTGCTAACGAAGTCTCGAGCTTCACCGCGCCATTCAAGAACGGCCCTTGTGCGGCCGGTCCACCGATCGGCAACGTTTCGTGCCATCGACTGACGGCTCGAACCTGGATTCCAGCCGTCTGGCCGAGGAGGCGGATTGCTTCGTCCAACAAGGCTGCTCGTTCGCCAAGGTTGGAACCGATGCCGATAAGAGCAAGCGACATGAGAAATGCTCGCTCGAGAATCCCACGACCACTGCACGTGCGGCAAACCGCCGCAGCCTAGCACCACAGAGCTCCCAGACTCCCTAATCGACGAGCCAGCACCCCAGTTTAATGAAATCGAATTCGCTCTATTCAAATTCCGAATAGCGGGGCGCTAATTCATTGTAGCGAACCGTCGGCGCATTGGGCGCAGGCAACGCGGCCCAATCATGGCCAGGCCGAAGGACCACGAGCAGGGCGACCAGAGGGTGGCACCGCGATGGTTGCGTGGGGACTAACGCAGAGACGGCTCGCGCCGCTGTCCGTGCCAACGAAACAATTCAAACCTAGGGGGGGCATCCAAGCCACGACCGGGGCCGTCGACATTCGCTCCTACAGTCGCCGCCCCCCAAGCTCAAAATGGTTCATTTGCCGCAGTTTCCCGCGGCAAAAAGCAATTTCAGTGTGGCAGAAGGATCGTACTCGGGCAGCAGCAATCGTGCAGACAAAGATTGGCCGGCGGCGTCGGTATCCGTTTCTTTTCGGCACCTGTTCGCCCGGCCAAGTCCGTGTGTTGCCCCATCGCTCACGCGCCTGTGTCCATAGCGCCTGTCCCCGCGGCGCCGATCCCAGCGGCAGAAGCAGCCTCTTTCCCGCTCTTCTCACTCTTTTCCGGATTGTCGCCGCTGACCATAGATCGTGGTCGATTCGCAAAATGCGCATCGTCCAGGCGCGATCAAAAACCCGCCGCCTGCATGCACACTCGAACCGATCGCATCCGACCGGTCAGCCCGAAGCACCAAGAAATTGGTGATCGCCGGCAAGTCGCCGAACGAGCGACAACAGGAGCCCATTTTGCGAAGTGATTGAAAAATGTCAAGCAACATTTCGTCCACGAAATTCGCCGACACGCCTGCGCCCTTGCAAATTCGCGCCGGATTGTTCTCGCCCGGCCTCGGAACGAAGCAAGGTGGCAAGTTTGTATACATATGGTGTATACGATTCTTCGGGAATCGTGCGGCTGATGAAAAACTCTCCTTTTCGGGACCGGGAAACCGCTTGGCTCCCGCGCGGCAAAAGGGCAGAATATCGGAGTGACGCCGCCATCCCAACGCGAAAGGATCTGCCGTGATCGTGGGCGTGCCCAAGGAAATCAAGCGGGACGAATATCGCGTGGCCTTGCTGCCGGTGGGCGCGCAAGAACTGGTGCGGGCCGGGCACGAGGTGCTGCTGGAAGAGGGAGCCGGTCTCGGCTCGGGCCTGGCCGACGCCGTCTACGAACAGGCCGGCGCCAAGATCGTGAGCAGCCACGCCGAGGTCTTCGCCCTGGCCGACATGATCGTCAAGGTCAAAGAGCCGCTCGAAGCCGAATGGCCGCTGTTGCGCCCCGGGCAGATCGTGTTCACGTATTTTCATTTTGCCGCCGATCGACGATTGACCGAAGCGGTATTGAACTCGGGAATTACCGCCGCCGCCTACGAAACGCTGCGCGACGAGCGGGGTGCCCTGCCGCTGCTCACCCCGATGAGCGAAGTCGCCGGCCGGATGAGCATCCAGGAAGGGGCGAAGTACCTGGAACGGCCACAAATGGGTCGCGGCATCTTACTGGGCGGCGTGCCCGGCGTGGCTCCAGCCCACATCACGATCTTGGGCGGCGGCATCGTGGGGGCCAACGCGGCCAAGGTGGCGGCCGGCTTCGGCGCCGACATCTGCCTGTTGGACATCAACATGGATCGCCTGCGATATCTCGACGACGTCATGCCGGCGAACGTCGACGTGCTGTTTAGCGATCGCTACATCGTGCGCGAGCAATTAGCCAGGGCCGACCTGGTGATCGGCGCCGTGCTGATCCCGGGTGCCAAGGCGCCACGGCTGATCGAGCGGGAAGATCTCGGTTTGATGAAACCGGGCAGTGTGATCATCGACGTCGCCATCGACCAAGGGGGCTGCGTCGAAACCAGCCGGCCAACGACCCACAGCGAACCGACCTTTATCGTCGACGAGGTGCTGCACTACTGCGTGACGAACATGCCCGGCGCGGTCGGCCGCACCAGCACCTACGCCCTGTGCAACGTCACGCTGCCCTGGGTGTTGGCAATTGCCAACCGGGGCATCGAGCGGGCCGCCCAAGAATTGCCGCCGGTAGCACGGAGCATCAACATCGTCGAAGGCGAAGTGACCAACGAAGCGGTCGCCCGGACCTTCGACTTGCCCTACAGCAAGCGGTTGGAACGGAAATAGAACTGCAACTGAAACCAGGAGGAGCGCGCTCGTGCAACCCGCAATCGAGTGGAGCGAAGCGGCAGTGCGGTTGGGAGCGGCCGTCGTGGCCGGCGGACTGGTCGGCTACAACCGCGAGGAGCACGGCCGGGCGGCCGGCTTGTGTACGATGATTCTCGTCTCCGTGGCCGCCGCCGTCTCGATGATTCAGGTCAATTTTCTGCTGCCCACCGGCGGCCGGCAGAGCGATTCGTTCATCATGATGGACCTGATGCGTCTGCCGCTCGGAATCCTGTCGGGCATGGGATTCATCGGGGCCGGCGCGATCCTCCGTCGTGGCGACGCGGTGGTCGGCGTAACAACCGCCGCCACGCTTTGGTTCGTCACGGTGATGGGCCTGTGCTTCGGCGGCGGCCAGCTCGTGCTGGGAGCCGGAATGCTCGGCATCGCCCTCGTGGTGCTGTGGCTGCTGAAATGGATCGAACGGCGGATCATCGAAGAACGGACGGCGACCCTGCGACTGCGTACCACGGCCGACGGGCCGAGCGAAACAGCAATCCGCGACATGCTGCACGCTGCCGGCTTTCACATCGCTTCGTGCCAGATCGGCTATGCCGAAAGGGCCAAGGTTCGTCAGATCAGCTACGAATTGCGCTGGCGTGGCACTCGTTGCGAAACGCGTGTGCCCGGCGCTTTCGACAAGCTGGCACAAACCCCCGGCGTCCGCCGGCTGGAATGGAAGCCCTAGCGAATCGATCACTGAGGCGTTCCTGAGTTCTCAATTTTGTCCCGCGAGATTGACTCATTGTGCAGTGCCGCGGGCGGTGCGACCTCTGGAAAGCCGACGTTGAATCGCGTGCCGCGCCCCGGCTGGCTGTCGGCGGTGATCGTGCCATCGAGATAGTCGGCGATCCGCTGGGCCACGGCCAAGCCGAGGCCGACGCCAGCTCGCCCCTGCTGACGGGCGGCGGCCGAGCGATAAAAAGGCTCGAAGATGTGTGGCAAATCGGCGGCCGGGATGCCGGGACCGCGGTCTTCGACCGTGAAACCCGCTCGGCCAGATTCACGCCACGAGTGGACCGTGATGAGTGTGCCAGGCGGACTGTACTTGAGCGCATTGTCGAGCAGGTTATCCAAAAGCTGAGCAAGCAGCGGCCGCTGGGCGCAGATAAAGGCCGGCGGAGCGAGCGGGGTCGGCCCGCCGATTTCCGCGCCACGAAACCCAGAGCGCCAACGGGCCAACTCGCCGGCCAGCCAACCGTCGATTTCGATCGATTCGCACTCCACCTGCATCTGATCCGAATCGCTGCGGGCCAGAAACAACAGCGATTCGACAATCTGCCGCATACGAACCGCCTGGGCGTGTACCCCGTCGAGAATGGTGGCATACTCGGCCGGCGACCGCTCGCGGCGAAGGGCGACTTCGATCGAGCTAAGCACTCCGGCGAGCGGAGTGCGCAATTGATGGGATGCGTCGCCGGCAAACCGCTGCTGCCGTTCGACCGCTTCTCGCATTCGCGCCAGCAAATCGTTGAAGGCTCGCCGCAATTCTTCCAGTTCGTCTCCCGTGCCCGGGCTGGGTAATTGTTGGTTGCGATCACTGGCGGTCATTTGTCGAACCGCAGCAGCCATTTGCGTGACGGGACGCAGGGCCCGGTGCGAGAACCAGCGGGTGAGCATGGCGCAGGCAAACCAAAAGGCCGTCGAGAGGGCCACCAACGCGGCGCCCAACTCGCGAACGCTCGCCCGCACGGGGACCGTCGATAGACCAGCCATCAAATACATGGTTTGCACTTCGTCCTCGCTGGCATCTGCTTCGTCGGGCTCGGCGGCGTCGAGACGCCGGGCGGCGACGCGCCAAATGCCCGATTGGCCATAAGCAGCTCTCGTCGAACCGCGTTTCGGCTGAGTCGCGGTTTGCCACACAGTCGAAAACTCCGCCCGATCGCCGGCGCGCCCGGGGTGATAGTTGGCCGATTGGGCGATCGTGCGGCCACCGCTTTCGTTGATCACCACCCAGCGGCAATCTCCTGGCCCGTCCTCGGTGCCGAGCGTGATCGGGCGATCCTCGGCCGGGTGCCATTTCAAGCCATCCTCTTCGACGTCCACAGCGGCAACCAAAACCTCCAGGGCCGCGGCCAGTTGCCCGTCGAGCTGTCGATACAAATAGCGTTCGGCGAGGATGTAGAGCGCCAGCGAAAAAGCAAACAGCACCACCGCCAATGCCGCGAGCAAGAAAGCACTGATCCGGGTGGCCAGCGTCATGGCGTCTACTCCGCGGCGCCCGGGCGCGGGTCGAGCATGTAGCCGCGGCCGCGCAAAGTTTGAATCAGCCGCTCACCGTGCGCTTCCAGCTTGCGACGGAGCTCCATCACGTGTACTTCCAGAGTGTTCGACATGCCGTCATAGCGGTCGTCCCACACATGCTCATAGATCCGCGCTCGCGAGAGGATCTGGCCGGGATGTCGCATGAAGTAAACTAACAGCGCATATTCTTTGGCGGTCAGATCGAGCGCGTGACCAGCCCGCTGGGCCAGGTTGCTCGACAGATCGACGGTGACGTCGGCCACCGAAAGGACCGTGCCGGCACGATCGTCGCGGCGGCGAATGAGGGCCCGCAGGCGCGCCAACAGCTCGGCGAAGGCGAAAGGCTTGGAAAGATAATCGTCGGCGCCGCTGTCCAAGCCGATGACCCGGTCGGATACGGCGTCGCGCGCCGTGAGCATCATCACCGGTGTGTGGCGATCGATCTGCCGAAAGCGACGCAGGACACTGGCACCATCCTCGACAGGCAACCACCAATCGAGAATCACGAGGTCCCAACCGCCGGCGTGCAAGGCCTGCCAGGCCGCGGCGCCGTCTGCAGCGCGTTCGACGGCAAAGCCTTCCTCGCGCAGCCCGCGCAGGAGCGACCCGGCGATCAGTTCGTCGTCTTCCACGACCAAAACTCGAATGCCCATTGAGGCACCGTTTCGTGCAACTTGCGGTCTCGGTAGCTTTATGCCACGATCGCCTCATTGTATACCGCCCGCCTGCCGCGTTGCTGCCCGACTCTCGCCGATTGATTGGCCCGGAGCGACAACTACGACATCCTCGTCGACAACGATGGGCGAAGGTTGGCCGGCCGATCGGGGCGCGGCGCCGGCGGACGAGTGGTCAATGGAGGCAAAGCGGGCGGAATGGCAGTGCGCACCAACGGGGTCTTGGCACGGGCCGCCACTGTGCCCGTGTCGGCGAGCACTCGTTCAACAGCGTTGAGAGCGAGCAAGATGACGCTGCCGACGGCGAGGCCGACAATCGCCCCTTCGCACAGTGGCACGAGCACCGTTTGGAAGGCAGATGGAACAACGTCGGTCGGCAACGAGTCGGTGGGCAGTAGAGTCAAGGCAAACATCGCAAGGTCCTCCGCGTAGGTTTCTTCAAACCTGGACGGCGCGAATCATCGCCTCGCCCGATAAAACTCTACGCGGCGAACCTAAAACCTCGATGA
>DATJTR010000650.1:0-2786 GCA_035503215.1 Pirellulales bacterium | reverse complement strand
CAAAATCGCCGTAATTTTGGCGACGCCGGTCATATCTCTGGCTCGCCTTGTGCTGGAGAACGCGTCGTCGAGCTTCATGCTACCGCAGTAGCTAGCAGCGCGGTGCGGCGGACGGAGGCCAGCAATGCTGGTCGGCCTGTGCATGCTGACAGTCCGCCGAATCACCGGGGCCTAAGCCTACTGAAGCTGGTCGCCGCAGGCCAGATCGCTTTTGTCGCGCGTGACCAGTCGCCCATACACCCGCATGTCGATCGTCTGGGCGGCAAATCGCACCGAACCATCGCCCAACAGCACGTTGGCGCCGTCGGGATGGAAAGCATAGGTTTCTCCCGTTCCGCTGGTCCCGTAAGGACTCGGATAGGGATACGGCGATTGGCCGATATCCTCGCCGTTCGTGCAGTTGACCGCGCACGTGCCGGGGAAACTGGTGCCGTCGGAGCTGACGCCATCGAGACCGAAATCGCTGGCCGCTCGGCTCCAGCCGCCGCCGTTGACGCGGTCGCCGGGCAGCGTGCCGAATGCCACTCGCCGGCGATACACTGCCGGTCTGCCTGCCGATTCGACGACCAGCAATGTATTGGACAGGCCGTCGCGCACGTTGTCGAACGTCGAACGCAGATTCAGCGGCATCATTCCCGGTCCGGCCGCATCGACCAATCCCGCGTCGGCCGTACGCTGCTCGACTTGCGTGATCGTCGAATAATCGGTGCATGCGGCCAAGGGAGTCCACGTCGATTGCGCCGGGTCGCCATCCAGCCGGGCGGGATCGGTGCCCGAAGCGCAGAAGAAAACCGGCAGCGTGTTGGCCACTGCCACGCTGTTGGAGACCGTGAAACCTTTGCCCACCGTCGTCGAAGACCAGTTCTGCGCCGCATCGAGCTGGTTGTAAATCGGCATCAAGTCGAGGCTCGCCAGCAAATACGCCTGCCACGAAAGATTCGGCGGCGGCGTGCTCAGCGCAGCGTTCTTTACCGGCGGCGCGATGTAACGCGGGCTCGAAGGCAGATAGCGATACTTCGAGTGAAAGTCGTGAATCGCCAGACCGAGCTGTTTCAGATTGTTGGCGCATTGGCCACGCCGGCTCGACTCGCGGGCAGCTTGCACCGCGGGCAGCAGTAAGCTGACCAAGAGCGTGAAGATGATCATCACCACCAACAACTCGATCAGCGTGAAACCACGCTGCGAGCCGGCGGGGATGACTCGGCGGCCAAGCAGATCAGAATTCGCTTGCGAGCGATGAGGCACGGCTAAACTCCTTTTATTAGGCCTGGGTAAAGCCGCACACGCGAACGGTTTGCCGCGGGCAAACGGTCGCTTTGCCGCTCATCGCAGGCTCTCGTGGGAGCGCTCTGCCTCCGGGGTCTCCAGTCAGCAGCGAAAGAACTGGCAATCGGTCGGAAACGACTGCCGACGGGTAGATCAATCCCACCCGATTAATAGATCATCAATATGATCATGTTACTCATCATCGGAATTTCGGCCGTAATTGTCAAGCTGAAGTCCCCCTTCGCCGCATGAAAGCTGGCGGAAACGACCGGTATCGCCCCACAGACCTGCCGCCGAGCGCCCGAAGTCGTTTCACGCCAACGAGAAAGTGGCAAACGGCTCAGCGGCGGTTGATCAGCCGCTGAGCCTCGGGCCAGGGACGAGTATTCAGCACGTCGGAAGCAGTCAGACCCGCACGCCGGGCCTGCAGGATGCCGAATCGCAGCACGTCGAAACCTTCGACGGTGTGCGAATCGCTCGAAATGACGAGCGGAATTCCGTGTGCTTTGGCCGCCGCCGCCGCAACGTCGTCCAGATCGAGCCGAGCCGGATTGGCGTTGATCTCCAGGCATTTGCCCTGAGCCGCCGCTGCCCGATAAACCGCTTCCAAATCGACCTCATAAGGAGCACGACGGTTGATTAGCCGTCCGGTGGGGTGTGCGATCGCCGAAACGTGCGGGTTTTCCAGGGCCCCGAGGATGCGGCTCGTGATCTGCTCCCGGCTTTGGTTCTGCCCGTAATGCACGCTCGCGACCACCCAATCGGCCTCGGCCAGGCAATCGTCGGCGATATCGAGGCCGCCTCGCTCGAGGATGTCGACCTCCACTCCCTTGAGCACCGTGATATCGGTAAGCGTGGCATTGACTCGATCAATCTCCGCCCATTGGGCCCGCAGGCGCGTTTCATCGAGCCCGTTGGCCATGCTGACTCGTTTGGAGTGGTCGGTGATTGCGATGTAGGCCAGTCCCCGAGCGCGGGCCGCGGCGATCATTTCCTCTAAGCTGGCACGGCCATCGGTCGCGGTGGTGTGCATGTGCAGATCGCCGCGCAGGTCGGCCGTTTCCACTAGCCGCGGCAACGGTCCCGCCTCGGCCCAAGCAAACTCGAAGCGGGCTTCACGGATCTCGGGTGGGAAGACCGGCAGGCCCAGCGTGGCGTAAACTTCCTCCTCGGTCCTCCCCGCTACGTAGGTTTCTTCCGTGCCGTTGACCCGGAAGACTCCATATTCGTTGATTTTCAAGCCCCGGCTTTTGGCCAGGCCGCGCAGCACGACGTTGTGATCTTTCGAGCCGGTGAAATATTGCAGTGCCGCGCCGAACGATTCGGCGGGCACGACGCGCAGGTCGACTTGCAGGCCGTTCGACAGCCGCACGCTCATTTTGGTGCCGCCCCGGCCGATGACTTCGATTCCCGCGAACTCCCCTAGCCGATCCATGACGGCCGCGCCATCGGCGGCGACGGTCAGTATGTCGAGATCGCCGACTGTTTCCTTCCCGCGGCGATAACTGCCGGCCAGCGCA
>DATJTR010000649.1:0-5714 GCA_035503215.1 Pirellulales bacterium | reverse complement strand
CTGGCGGGTGGATATCAGGCCAATCTCTTCGCCTCGGAATTGCAGTTCCCTGATCTACGCAACCCCGTGGCCCTGTCGTTCGACGCCCGCGGTCGTCTCTGGGTCTCGACGATGCCCACCTATCCGATGTATTTGCCTGGCACGCCGGTCCACGACAAATTGCTGATCTTCGAAGACACCGACGGCGACGGAAAGGCCGACAAACAGACCGTGTTTGCCGATGGGCTGCATCTGCCGACCGGTTTCGAACTGGGGGACGGCGGCGTCTACGTCGCCCAGGAACCGAACATCGTATTCCTCAAAGACAGCGACGGCGACGACCATGCCGACACGCGCGAGATCATCCTCTCCGGCTTCGACTCGGCGGACTCGCATCACGCCGCGCATGTGTTCACCTGGGATTCCGCCGGCGCGCTCTACTGGCAGGAAGGAACGTTCCAGTTCAGCCAGATCGAAACACCCTACGGCCCCAGGCGTGCCCACGACGGCGCGGTCTATCGCTACGAGCCCCGCACCGCCAAACTCGACGTCTTCGTTGACTATCCGTTCAACAATCCCTGGAGCCATTACGTCGACCGCTGGGGACAGAACCTGATTGCCGACGCCTCGGGCGGAGCCAACTACTACGGCACCGCCTTCAGCGGCCAGACCGACTATCCGAACAAGCACGGCCGCCTGCGGACTTTTCTGCCGACCAAATGGATGCCGCTGGCCGGCAATGCCCTGGTTGCGAGTCGTCATTTCTCCGACGAAGACCAGGGCAACTACCTGGTGAACAATTGCATCGGCTTTCAGGGGGTGGCGCAATACCGAGTACGCGAGGAGGGTTCGGGTTTTTCCGCCGAGCCGATCGAGCCATTGCTGCGCGGCAGCGATCGCAACTTCCGCCCCGTGGACATGGAGTTCGGGCCGGAAGGGGCGCTCTATCTGGTCGATTGGTTCAATCCGCTGATCGGCCACATGCAGCATTCGATCCGCGATCCGAAACGCGACGTCAACCACGGCCGCGTCTGGCGCATCACCTATCCGGCCCGGCCGCTGGTCACTCCGGCCAAGATCGCGGGCCAGCCGACTCCCGAGCTGCTCAACCTGCTTAAGACCTACGAAGACCGCACGCGTTATCGCGTCCGCGCCGAGTTGCACGCTCGCAATGTGGATGAAGTCGTCCCCGCCACTCGCACCTGGCTGGCCGGGCTCGACAAGAACGATCCCGATTATTGGCGGTTGCGGCTCGAAGGCCTCTGGATGCTCCAGGCCTTCGACGTCGTCGACGCCGACATGCTCAAGGAAGTTCTGCGTTGTCCCGAGCCCCGCGCGCGGGCCGCCGCCACACGTGTGCTCTGCTACTGGCGCGATCGGGTCGCCGATCCCTTGCCTTTGCTCAAAGTGCAAGCCGGCGACGAACATCCTCGCGTGCGGCTCGAAGCGATTCGTGCCGCCAGTTTCTTCCGCGGGGCCGACTTGCCCGCCGCCCAGGAAGTGGCCGTCGAATCGCTGCTGTCGCCGAGCGACGATTACCTGACATACACCCTCGACGAAACGATGAAGACGCTCGATCGACGGGCCAGCGGCAAATCGCCCTAAAACGGGCACCGGCCTCGGGCGAAAGCGGGCAAACCCTATCTCGGGCTCGTGCCAACGACCGCCAAAATCTCGGCCCGCCGGTGCTTGTCCGGCGGCGGCCGTTGGACCAAAATGGAGGTTTGCCTACCCCCAAGAGCACCGGCCGAGCAACGTCTCGGTCGGGCGAAGTGGCATCCAGCCCGCTCCCCCGCGGCTGCCTGCGGCCACGTCGCCGCCGATGCCGTGGCCGTCACCATTCGCCTTGCCGCCCGACCCCCAGTGCGGCCATCAGTTTTTATCGCGGAGAAAAACGCATGAGCCGGTCGAGTTGGTCGCTGCACAGCCGGATGATGTTAGCTTGCCTCGTTTCCTTGTCCGCTCTGGTCGCGGTCGGCCGAGGGGCCGAGGCGACGAACAAGCCGGTCCTCCAACTGAAGAAGGGGGACAAGATCGTTCTGATCGGCAATTCACTGGCCGAGCGGATGCAGTATTTCGGCAATTGGGAAACGCTGCTGCACAGCCGCTTTCCCGATCTGCAACTGGTCGTGCGAAACTTGGGCTGGTCGGCCGACGAACTGACCCTCCGGCCCCGCTCGCAAGGCTTCCAGGATCACGGCCACCGGCTGGAAGACGAAAAGCCCGACGTGATCATCGCCGCCTTCGGCTTCAACGAATCGTTCGGCGGCAGCGACGGCTTGCCCAAGTTCCAAAGCGATCTGGAAAACTTCATCCGCGAGACGACCACCACCAGCTACAACGGCAGCGCGCCGCCGCAACTCGTCCTGCTCTCGCCAATCGCCCACGAAAATCTCAAAAGCCGCACGCTGCCCGACGGCAAGCAGAACAACGAGCGGATCGGTCTTTACACCACCGCCCTGGCCGCCGGCGCCGAAAAGAACCACGTCGTCTTCGTCGACCTGCTGGACGCGAGCACCCACCTGATGGCCGAGGCCAGCTCGCCTTTAACCATCAATGGCGTCCATCTGAATGAGAAAGGGGACGAGGCGATCGCCAAAGTGCTCGATGCCGCGCTGTTTGGTCCCCGCCCGGCCGGCAGCAGTGCCGACCTCGAAAAGCTCCGCGCCGCGGTGAACGAAAAGAACCTGCAAGCCTTTTACGACTATCGGGCCGTGAATGGCTGCTACATCTACGGCAGCCGCAAGGCGCCGTTTGGCATCGTCAACTTCCCCCCCGAGTTCGAGAAGCTGCGCAAGATGGTCGCCAACCGCGACCAGCGCGTGTGGACGCTGGCCGCCGGTAAGTCAGTCCCTGACACCATCGACGACAGCAACACCGGCGAGCTGGCCCCCATCCCGTCGAACGTCCCCGAAGACGTGAAGATCACCAGCCCCGAAGAGAGCCAGGCCACGTTCACGCTGGCCAGTGGATATCAGGCCAATCTCTTCGCCTCGGAAGGGCAGTTCCCCGATCTGCGCAACCCCATGGCCATGTCGTTCGACGCCCGGGGCCGATTGTGGGTCGCCACCATGCCCACCTATCCGATGTATCTGCCCGGTGAGCCGGTGCACGACAAATTGCTGATCTTCGAAGACACCGATGGCGACGGAAAGGCCGACAAGCAGACCGTGTTTGCCGACGGGCTGTATCTGCCGACCGGTTTCGAACTAGGCAACGGCGGCGTCTACGTCGCCCAGGAACCGAACATCGTGTTCCTCAAGGACACCGACGGCGACGACCATGCCGACACGCGCGAGATCATCCTCTCCGGCTTCGACTCCGCCGACTCGCATCACGCCGCGCATGTGTTCACCTGGGACCCCGCCGGCGGCCTGCACTGGCAGGAAGGCATTTTTCATTTCTCACAGATCGAAACACCGTATGGTCCGCAGCGTGCTCATGACGGTGGCGTCTATCGTTTCGAACCGCGCACGCTCAAGCTCGAAGTTTTCGGCGACTACCCGTTCTGGAATCCCTGGGGTCATTACATCGACCGCTGGGGGCAGAATTTCGTGGCCGATGCCTCGGACGGGTTCAATTACTACGGCACCCCGTTCACGGGCCAGACCGAGTATCCCAACAAGCATCCCCGCACCAAGCCCTTCCTCGTCAAACAGTGGCGTCCGACCGCCGGTTGCGAACTGGTTTCCAGCCGCCACTTCCCCGACGAGGCCCAGGGCAACTACCTGGTAAATAACTGCATCGGCTTCCAAGGCACGCTGCAGTACAAGGTCCGCGAGGAGGGTTCGGGTTTTGCCGCCGATCCGGTCGATCCCATCCTTAAATCGACCGATCGCAACTTCCGTCCCGTCGACATGGAGTTCGGGCCGGAAGGGGCGCTCTACCTGGTCGATTGGTTCAATCCGCTGATCGGCCACATGCAGCATTCGATCCGCGATCCGAAACGCGACGTCAACCACGGCCGCATCTGGCGCATCACCTATCCGGCCCGGCCGCTGGTCACTCCGGCCAAGATTGCGGGCCAGCCGATTCCTGAATTGCTCAACCTGCTCAAGACCTACGAAGACCGCACGCGTTATCGCGTCCGCGCCGAGCTTCACGCTCGCAATGTGGATGAAGTCGTGCCCGCCACGCGCGCCTGGCTGGCCGGGCTCGACAAGAACGATCCCGATTATTGGCGGTTGCGGCTCGAAGGCCTCTGGATGCTCCAGGCCTTCGACGTCGTCGACGCCGACATGCTCAAGGAAGTTCTGCGTTGTCCCGAGCCCCGGGCCCGGGCCGCCGCCACGCGTGTGCTCTGCTACTGGCGCGATCGGGTCGCGGATCCCTTGGCGCTGCTCAAGGTGCAAGCCGGCGACGAGCATCCGCGAGTGCGGCTCGAAGCGATTCGTGCCGCCAGCTTCTTCCGCGGGGCCGATGCACCGGGGGCGCAGGAAGTAGCCGTCGAATCGCTCCTCGCGCCCAGCGACGAGTTCCTGAAATACGCGCTGGACGAAACGATGAAGACGCTCGATGGCCGGATGGGCAAAACCAAGTAGTCGGCCGGCGCGCCAATATCCTCCGCGCCACGGATAGCTCTCCGTCCTTCCCGAGCGGAATCGCACGCTAACGACAACGATTGACGAACCATGACGACGAAGACCTTCGCTTTGATTCCACGGCTCGCCTATTGCGGGCGGCTGTTTTGCCCGGCAATCGTCAGCGGATTGGCAATCGTGTCGGTGATTTCGGCCACGCTTTCCCCGCGCAGTCTATCGGCCGCCAGCCCGGCCGGCCCGCTGGTGACGATGTTCCAAGCGGGGCGCGTTCCCGCGGAACGGGCCGGCACGATCATCGAGATGATCGGCAAGCGAGGAAACGGCGACGATCTAGCATTCCTTCTCCAGATGGCCGCCAGTGACAAGTATGACGCCGCGGCCCGCTCGGCCGCCCTGGAAGCGTTGCTCGAGGCCGCCACGTCGCGGAACGTCAAGCCATCGGGCGATCTCGGCGCGCTACGAACCCTCCTCGCACCGGCCGTCGCCAACCAGCGACACCGGTTCGTGGCAGTGCGGTTGGCCGGCCTCTGGCATGTAACGCCGCTGGCCGACGCTCTGGCGGCCATCGCTCTCGACGACAAAGCGAATCCTCCCCTGCGCCAGGCAGCGGCGGTTGGCCTGGGCCGATTGAAGATCGATTCCGACCGGCAAACGTTCGACCGGTTGCTGACCCCCGATAAGCCGGTGCCGGTCCGCCTGATCGGCGTCGAAGGGCTCGCGCAGCACGATCTCGACGCGGCGGCGGCCGTTGCCGCCAAGATTCTGTCCGGCGAGACCGACAAGGACGATCCGGCCCCGCTAGTCGATATCTTCATCGGTCTCACCGGGGGGACCGACCGCCTGGCCGCCGCGATCGAAGCGGTCAAGCCTTCCGCGCCGGTTGCCCGCCGGGCTCTGGAACATCTCTACGCCATCGGCCGGGCCGACGGGAAATTGCCGGTCGTCCTGAGCGCCGTGGCGGGCGTGACGGCCGACATGCACCTGCCCGATACAGAAGAAGTTCGCAAACTCGTGGCCGAAGTCGAAGCTCAAGGCGATGCCGCGCGCGGCGAAGCGGTCTTCCGCCGGGCGACGCTGAGCTGCATGAAGTGCCATGCCGTGAGCGGCGGCGGAGGGAACGTCGGGCCCGATCTCAGCTCTGTCGGCGGCATTTCGCCGGTCGAGTACCTGATCACTTCGGTGCTGGCGCCTGAG
>DATJTR010000648.1:0-2942 GCA_035503215.1 Pirellulales bacterium | reverse complement strand
TCACTCCTTCCCTCAAGGCAGCCTACTGTCGCCTGCACGACTTGGGCCATGCCCACAGCGTCGAGGTCTGGCAGGAGGGTCGCTTGGTGGGAGGCACCTACGGCGTCGCCTTGCATGGCCTGTTCGCCGCCGAATCGATGTTTCACACCGAGCGCGACGCATCGAAAGTGGCGCTCGTCCATTTGATGCATCACATCGGCTCGCAGGGATTCCATTTGTTCGACATCCAACAATTGACACCCCACACCCAGCGGCTCGGCGCCGTCGAAATCTCCCGCGCCGAATACCTGCAGCGTTTGGCCTACAGTCAGACGCTCGACGTCGCGTTCGGCGTCGATCTGACCCCGCTGCCCGACCAGCGCGAAACGCTTGGCCGCTGCGCCCACGCCTGAGGAACGATGGGCCCCGGGCCCCGGGCCGCGGCGCAGGCCCGGTCGCTTGCCTCGCCAGCGCCGGCGCCGCACGTTACGATGAACCGACTTACGCCCGCAGATCTCATCGATTTTTCCAACGCCATGAAAACCCGCTCGACGACGATTCTTTCTGTCCGCCACAAAGGGGTGGTGGCCCTGGGGGGCGACGGCCAGGTCACGCTCGGGGCGTCGATCATGAAGGCCGACGCCCTCAAGATCCGCCGGCTGATGGATGGCAAAGTGATCACCGGCTTCGCAGGCTCCAGCGCCGACGCCTTCGCCCTGCTGGAACGTTTCGAAGCCAAGCTCAAGGACTTTCCGGGCAACGTCCCTCGGGCGGCTACCGAGCTGGCCAAGGATTGGCGGACCGATCGCGCTCTGCGCCGGCTGGAAGCCCTGCTGGCCGTCGTCGACGTGCAGCACACGCTCTTGGTGACCGGCAACGGCGACGTCATCCAACCGACCGACGGCGTGCTCGGCATCGGCTCGGGAGGCAATTATGCCGTGGCCGCCGCCCGGGCGCTCGTGGCCCATTCCGAGCTCTCGGCCGCCGACATCGTCCGCCGCTCGTTGGAAATTGCCGCCGGGATCGACATCTATACGAACGCGAACATCGTGGTGGAACAGATGCCATGCGCGACCTGACCCCGCGCCAAATCGTGGCCGAGCTCGACAAGCACATCATCGCCCAGCAGGACGCCAAGCGAGCGGTCGCGGTCGCGGTGCGCAATCGCTGGCGCCGCCAGCAACTGCCCGAGGAGATGCGCGGCGAAATCGCGCCCAAGAACATCTTGATGATCGGCCCCACGGGCGTCGGCAAGACGGAAATCGCCCGCCGGCTGGCCAAGCTGACCGGCGCGCCGTTCATCAAGGTCGAGGCGACCAAGTACACCGAGGTGGGCTACTACGGCCGCGACGTGGAAAGCATGGTCCGCGAGCTGGTCGAGAACGCCATCGCGCTGGTGAAATCCAGCGAGCGGCAAAACGTCGAAGGCGAAGCCCGTCGCCGCGCTGAGGAGCGGCTGCTCGATCTGTTGGCGCCGCCGCCGGCACGCTACGACACCACCAGCGAAGGGCCGGAATCGGCCGAGCGCCAGCAGCGGACGCGGCAGAAACTGCGCGACCGGCTCGTGGCCGGCGAAATGGAGGACCGCAAGGTCGAAGTCGTCATCGAACAGAAATCGTCGCCGCTGATGCTGGGCGGGTTGGGCATGGAGCAGATGGATCTCGACCTGCAAGGCATGTTCGAGAAGATGATGCCCAAATCGTCGTCGCGCCGCGAAATGACCATTGCCGAAGCTCGTCGCGTGCTGTTCGAGCAGGAATGCGAAGCCCTGATCAACCAGGAAAAGGTCAACGCCCAGGCCATCCAGTTGGCCGAGAACCTGGGCATCATCTTTCTGGACGAAATCGACAAGGTCGTGGCCGTCGAAGGGTCGCGCGGGCAAGACGTATCACGCCAAGGCGTGCAGCGTGATTTGTTGCCGATCGT
This sequence comes from Pirellulales bacterium, assembly GCA_035503215.1. Classification (GTDB taxonomy): domain Bacteria; phylum Planctomycetota; class Planctomycetia; order Pirellulales; family PALSA-1355; genus DATJTR01. Next base: position 1,037 of record DATJTR010000648.1, on the reverse strand, counting down.
CGAAGGGACCACGGTGCAAACCAAGTATGGCTGGCTGAAAACCGACCACATCCTGTTCATTGCCGCCGGGGCCTTCCACCGCAGCAAGCCCAACGACCTGATGCCGGAACTGCAAGGGCGCTTTCCCCTCCGCGTCGAATTGCAGGATCTCGACGAAGAAGATTTCGTCCGCATCCTCACCGAACCCAACTCGGCGCTGACCAAACAATACACGGCGCTGTTGGGCACCGAAGGCATCGAGCTGGTCTTTCAGCCCGACGCCATCCAGGCCCTGGCCCGCTGTGCGTTTCAGGTCAACCGCACCAATCAAAACATCGGCGCTCGCCGGCTGTACACGATCATGGAGCGGCTCGTCGAGCAGCTCAGTTTCGACGCCCCCGACATTCGGCCGAAGCGCGTGGAGATCGACGCCGCCTACGTCAACGATCGTTTGGCGGCCCTCACCCAAGACGAAGATTTGAGTAAGTTCATCCTGTGATGCATCGGCCGCGGCCCGTGCGCGCTTCGTCAAAACCAGTCCGAAGCGATAGCGATGGCCGTGTCGGACCGTTGCTCCGTCCATGCCGCCACAAGCCCGAAGCGCCAGCGAGGGACGCGCCGCGTTGTTCTTCAGCCAACGACTTGCCAATCATTCCATCTCGGCCAGCTCGGCGAGAATCAGTCGTAGCCCTTCGCCCACCAGCGCCGTCGGCAGCGACGCTTGATCGCTTCCGGCGGCGGCGGTTTGCCGCGCGTCGAGCGGCAGATGAATGAAGACCGACTGCGTGGCCAACGACATCCGTTCGGCCAGATAGCAACTCAGATAGAACGCGGCATTGCACAAATACGTGCCGGCGTGATACGACACCGCGGCGGGAATGCCCGCGGCATTCAAGCGGGTCGCCCAATCGTCCAGCGGCAACTCGGTGCGATAGGCGATCGGCCCGTCCTCGACCAATGGCTTGGCAGTCTCTCCTGGCTCGGCCCCGACATTGATTCCGATCGCCTCGAGGCGCAACCGCGACGAGCCGGGCGCTTGCCCGAGGTGAAGCGCATAG
>DATJTR010000647.1:0-6210 GCA_035503215.1 Pirellulales bacterium | reverse complement strand
TGCATTGGTTTTGCGGGCCTTCTATTATCCGGGAGTCTTTTTAGGGCCGTTCCGAGTTCGGCTGCGGAAAGCAGAGGGCAACGATGAACGAGCGGGCGTGGCCGTTTCCGATCCTCAAGCCCACGAGCGAATGGACTGAATTCGACTGCGACTATATTTACCTGATGCGAAGGGCGTACGCCGAAGGCTTTTGTCCGCGCGAGGGGCCCTGCAGTTGCGTCGAGCTCGGGCGGTGGCCGGAGCGGCGTTCCGTCAGCTTGGTTCGGCGCGGCAACCGCAACGGTTGGGAGCCGTTTCTTGGTGACTCCGGGCAATCGGTCCGGCTGGGGCCGAACTACCAGTTGCCGCTTGGGGATTCGGCGTGCGTGTGCGTCCGCCCTCCGTTCCGCGCCGCGGCTCACCTGGCGTTGGAGTGGATGCGAGGGAGGTCGCTGGAATCGCTTCTGCGCGACTTTGAGTTTGTCGGCGGGCATCCCGCGGGCATCGTGCTGCGCACCGAGGTCGGCATACCGCCTCCTGCCTTTCACGGCGAAGACGGGAACCAGCCACCGTAGTGGGCGGCCGGAGGCGGGATCTGAGGGTCGAGACTCGACTTACGTTACTTCCAGACTGCCGTCGGGCCGGATCGGAAAGGCGCCGTGGGCCACTTCCCACAGATAGCCGCCGGGGTCGGAGAAATAGCCGCTGGTGCCGCCCCACTCGGCCCGCTGGGCCGGCTTTTCGATTTTGCCGCCGGCCGCCTCGGCCTGCTGGAGAACCTGCGCGACTTCTTCCGGGGTCCGCACGTTGTGGGCCAGCGTGATGCCGGCGAATTTCGCCTTGGGCACGACGAAGGCGGGAGAAACGTCCTTCGCCAACTGGTCGTAGAGATAGAGGGCCAGGCATGTGCCCGCGGTCTGGAAAAAAATGATCCCGCTCTCGGCCGTGCGGGTGGTCGGAAAGCCGAGACCATCGCGGTAGAATTTGAGCGATCGTTCCAGATCGGAGACCCCCAACGTGATGATGCTGATTCGTGGTTCCATGATTACCCGGATATTCTAGGGCCTGCGTGGCGATCCATGTCAAGAAAGCCGGACGGCAACGACGCGGATCCAGCGAAGAACGAGGAAGATTTCACCACAGGGGACACAGAGGAACACGGAGGTACGCTTAGGAATCAAGCCGACGCCGCTGGATCGGAAATCTGGTCCCATCGATCGTTTTGGCAATGGGGCGCGATCGATCGTCATCGGAATCTAGTCATTGTTTGGGCCTGAACGATCGTTTGGCTGTGGTGCGTTTACACTCCCCCTCTGCGTACCTCCGCGTCCCCTGTGGTTCAATTCTTGTCCGCTGCCCATCCGCCCGTGGTTCAATCCAATCCGCTCGACAAACGCCCCCGGCCGCCCGGTCGAAAATCTCAAGATTTTTGCGCAAAAGCTCATTTTCAAGAGCGCGGCGGCTTGAGAGGCTGATGCGGACGGCGGTTCTCGGGTACGATCAGGCGGCCGCCGGCCACTCGGGCGGGCGGAGTATTCCGTTACGATTCATCTATTCTTTACGATTCCTCTAGCGCACTTCTGGCGAGCGGGAGACAGGCGGATATGAGCAAGCAGTTCAACATCGCGATCATCGGACTCGGCTTCGGGGCGGAATTCATTCCGATTTATCAGCGGCATCCGCTGGCCAATATGTATGCCATCTGCCAGCGGAATCCCGAGAAGCTGAAGCAGATCGGCGATGCGTTCGGCGTCGAGAAGCGGTACGCCCGCTATGAGGACGTGCTGGCCGATCCGGCGGTCGACGCAGTGCACATCAACACGCCGATTCCCGACCACGCTCCGCAAGCGATTGCCGCACTGAAGGCAGGCAAGCACGTGGCCTGCACCGTGCCGATGGCCACCACCGTGGAAGAATGCCGGCAGATCGTCGAGTTGGCGGCCAAGACGGGCAAGAAGTACATGATGATGGAGACGGTGGTCTACGCCCGCGAGTATTTGTTCGTCAAAGAACTGTACGACAAAGGGGAGCTGGGCCGGGTGCAGTTCTTGCAGGCCAGCCATCAGCAAGAGATGGCCGGCTGGCCGGGCTATTGGGAAGGCTTGCCGCCGATGCACTACGCCACGCACTGCGTCGGGCCGTGCCTGGCGCTGGTCGATGGCGAAGCGGAATACGTCTCGTGTTTCGGGTCTGGCCGAATCGACGAGAAGCTCGTGCCCAAGTACAACTCGCCGTTCGCGGTGGAGAGCACGCACATCAAATACGCGAACAGCGACATCTCGGCTCGCATCTATCGCTCGCTGTTCAACACCGCCCGCCAATACCGCGAAAGTTTCGACGTCTACGGCTCGAAGCAATCGTTCGAGTGGCCGCTGGTGGAAAACGAAGAGCCGATCATCCACGCCGGCGAAGAGCCGCGGAAAGTGAAGGTGCCCGACTTTGGCCACCGGTTGCCGAAGGAGATCCAGGCGTTCACGACCAAGGGAGTGTACGACCTGGAGGAGAACGTCCACCTGTCGTTCAAGCAAGGGGGCGGCCACGGCGGCTCGCATCCGCACCTGGCGCACGCGTTTCTGGCGGCGCTCGCGGAGAACCGCGATCCGTTTCCCAATGCCGTGCAATCGGCCAACTGGACCTGCGTGGGAATCTGCGCCCACGAGTCGGCCCTGAAAGGGGGCGAGATCGTGCGGCTGCCCGACTTCACCCGGCAAGGGAAGAAGTGAGGCGAGGGCCGTTTACAAGCGCAACTCGCGAGCGAGGGCGTATTCCACAAGCCAGAAGCGCAAGCGAGGGACGCCGAGCGCTGGTGCGCGCGACGGGTGTGATTCCTCGCGAGCGCGCCATGCGCGTGTCGTAGCGCGGCGCGGCAGTTCCCGCCCGTGTGCGCGGAACGAGTCAACTCCCCCTCGCTGGCGCTTCGGGCTAGTGCGGAGAACACCAGGCAGGCCCGCTTAGATGTTGGCCTTGGTGAAGTAGTTGCCGACGGCCACGTCGAAGTTGGCCGGGGTCATGGCCGGCGGCAGGCGGTTGAAGCGGCAATAGTGGAAGGTCTGCGCCAAGAGGTCGCGGGCGTGGCAACGCCGGGGCGTGCGTCCCATGGCCCGATAGTGCCGCTCGAGCAAATACTCGGCGGCGGCCGGGCAATAGGGGATCTTGAAGTGCTCGGCGTAAAGCTGCAGGAGGACGGTGAACTCGGCCTCGGTCGGATCGACCAATTCCAGCTTGTAGGGAATTCGCCGCAAGAATGCCTCGTCGACCAGGTCGCTCGGCTCGAGGTTCGTGGCGAAGACCAGCAATTGATCGAAGGGCACCTGGATCGTGCGGCCGCCCGGCAAGTGCAGGTAGTCGACGCCGCGATCCAAGGGGACGATCCAGCGATTCAAAAGTTCGGTCGGGCTGATCCGCTGGCGGCCGAAGTCGTCGATCACCAGCGTGCCGCAGTTGCTCTTCAGTTGCAGCGGCGCTTCGTGAACGCCCGCCTCGTGATTGGCGGTGATGTCGAGCCGGTCCATCGTCAATTCGCCGCCGGCGATGATGGCCGGCCGACGGATGCGGACCCAGCGGCGGTCGAAACCGCTCGCGCCCGAGCCGGTGAGCGGAACTTCGACGTGGCTGCAGGGATCGTAAAGGCGGATGACGTCGCTGCCGATGCCCAGCGCGCGGGGAATCCAGACGAACTCGCCGTAGACGGCCGAAACGCGCTCGGCGATGCTCGTCTTGCCGTTGCCCGGCCGGCCGTACAGGAAAAAGCCTTTGCCGGCGTCGAGGGCCTGGCCGATGCGGTTGAGCAGCGTCGGATCGAAGCGGAGATCTTTGAACACGGCGGCGATATCGGTCATCGACGGCCGGTGGTGCGAGATGCTCTGGGCCTGGATCGCGGCGGTGTAATCGTCGAGATGGACCGGGGCGGCGCCGATGTAGCTGCCGTTTTGCAGCAGCCGCATGGCGGTTTCACAGCCCTTGGCGGTCAGTTGATATTCGTAGTCGCCGATGGCGGCGGTGCCGCGGTAGACGACCAGTTGATCGGTCTTCAGCCGGGTGAGCAGCTTTTCGATGATCGCGAACGGCAGGCAGATCTGCTCGGCCACGACACGGCCCGACGCCGTGCCCTGGTAGAGCAAGAACTTGAGGACCAGCGATTCGATCAGTTGTTCGGAAATGTGGACTTCGGCCATCGAACGGGGAGGCCGGGGCATGAACGCCCGCTTCTCTCCCTGCGGCGGCGTCGAGCCGGCCGGCGGAGCGGCAGGCTTTTTCGCGGCGGCGGCCACGGCTGGAGCTGCGGCGGGCGGAACGACCGGCTTGCGCGGGGCGGCAGCACCGGCGGCAGGCACGGTAGCCGGCTGCCCCTGCGGGCGCGCCGGAACCGCGCGCGGCGGGGCGGCGCCATCTGCCGGGGAACCGCTCGGCACACCGACGGGCACCTCGGCCAGGCCACTCAGCCTTTCCACGAGGGCGTCGAGATGAGATTCCTGCTGCTGCATAAAGCTGTCCGCCATTCGGCCGGGGCGAGGGCAGACCCGCGCGGCGTCGACAAGACGCGCGTCAGCGCGAGACATCTTCGGCCCTTCCAGCCGATGGATAACTCTACGTCAGACAATAGGAAAGCGAGAAATTTGACCCCCGCGCTCCGGCCGCCGGGCACATTTGCACCCCACAATCAGCGCATAGCCGGCACATCCGCTACGACCGAACGCATGGCGGGCCACCGCCCGAGGAGACATCGGCCAGAATTGGCACGCGGTGGCCGGCGCAAAGCGCATAGCCGAGAACGGGGGGAGAGGGGGACAGTCCCATTTTGCTCCGCAGGCTGCGCAAAATCGGGACACTCCCCAGCGGTTCTCGGCCAGGCGCTAAATCGTTTTCGAAGCGGTCAGCCCTTCTTCGATCCACGCCCGGGCGGCGGCCGCCTGGCTGACGTCGAAATAGCGAACCGTGGCCGTGGTAAAGGGTTTGCAGAAGGTGGCCATTCCCTTTTCCCATTTGCTTTCGCCGACCAGGGCCAGTCGCTCGATGTCCTTGAAATGCTTGAGGTCGAACTTGATGTCTTGCCACAGGGCCGAGGCATCCCAACCGTGGAAGTCGTGCATTTCGACCACCAGCCGCAGCTTGCCGTGCTGGGCGATCAAGCGTTCGAAGAGCGGCACGAAATGCTCGTAATCTTCCTTGTGCAACTTGCCCGAGATTTTGACGTTCGCGACCTTTCCCGCGAGCGATTCGGTGATTTCGACAGCCATGACGAGGATCTCCTGCGTGGGAGTGAGGTTGATTCGCAATCTGGGATGGCCGACGGGACGCTGCCGACATCCTCCACTTTCATTCTACAGATTCTCCGCGCCGGAAACGAGGAAGGAGCGTTTTTCGAGAGAACGAAGAAACGTGGAATTTCACCGCGGCGCGTCCGTAGGAAACGAGGAAGTTCACATCAGGGGCACAGAGGTACGCAGAGGAAACAGGGGAAGCAGAGGAAGTTTTCCCACGTGCTCTGCTTGCGCTCACTCGAGCCAACAAAAAAAATTTATGGCTATCTCCGTCCTCTGCGTCCCTCTGCGGCCTCGGCGGTTCAATTGCTTTCCTCGTCGCAAAAACCGAGTGAAGTCGCGCGGGGCTACTCGGGCGATTGCCCGTTCAAAACCGCGTGCGTGTGGCGGGCGATCATCGAGTCTTCGTTCGTCGCAATCACGCGGACCGCGACCGGGCTGTCGGCCGTGGAGATGACGGCCGCGTGGGCGGCGTTGCGAGCGGCATCGAGATGGATGCCGAGGAATTCGAGCTGGGCGCAAATCTCAGAGCGGATTTCGGCGGCATGTTCGCCGATGCCGCCGGTGAAGACGAGCGTGTCGAGGCCCCCCAAAGCGGCGGCGTAACCGGCGAGAAACTTTTTCGCCTGATAGCAAAAAACTTCGACGGCCAGGCGGGCCCGCTCGTCGCTGCCGCGGGCGGCCAGCAGCTTACGCATGTCGGCCGTGGTGCCCGAAATGCCGAGCAAGCCCGACTGCTTGGTGACCAGTTGGGCCAGGTCGGCCGCGGTGGTGCGGTGATTGTCCAAGAGATAGACGAGCGCGCCGGGATCGAAATCGCCCGTGCGCGTGCCCATCACGAGTCCGCCGGTGGGCGTGAAACCCATGCTGGTGTCGATGCAGGTACCGCGATCGACGGCGGCCATGCTGGCTCCGTTGCCCAGGTGGGCCAACACCGCCCGGCCGCCAACGCGGGCCGGATCGAGCCCGC
>DATJTR010000646.1:0-3139 GCA_035503215.1 Pirellulales bacterium | reverse complement strand
AGCGTGGTGCAGGTGGCCGTCAGCAGATGGGCAACCGTGCGCTCACCAACTTCCAGATCGTGGCGAGAGAAGAGGATGCGCTTGCCCCAAACGATCGCAGGGGTCGCGCCCGCCGCGGCTGCGGCGGCAATCGCCGACGCTGGAAGCGACCGATCGGCGCAGGCTGCCGCGTGCCAGGCGAGCAGCGACTGGTGGCCGCCCCGTTCGAGAATTTCGACCGACGCGGTATAGCGAGGATTGATTTCGACTGGCCAGATCGTCTGGCCAGCCACGACCACATCGACCCCAAACAAGCCTGACAACGGGAATTCGGCCGCCAGCGTACGACCGAGGCTGTGAAAGCCTGCCAGGACCTCGGGCTCGAGCGCGAGCGGCCCGATGCTGCCGGCGTAGCGAAAATCTTTGGCGGCCGCCGTGCGACCGTCTGCTACCGGGCCAGCGCCCAACAATTGTTGGGTAACTCCCAGAAATACCGCCTCGCCGCCCGCGGCCAAATAAACCGCGCCGCACGGCTGGCCGGCGATGTGCTCTTGAAAGTAGACATCTGCGGCGAGCGGTCCGTTGCCCCGCCAAACGGCGACACCGCTGCCGCCGGCCGAACGCCGGTCTTTGACCAACCAGGTTCCATCGGTCGGCAGATTGTCACACCGCTCGGCGACTCGGGGCGCAGATAGACCGTGGCGGCTGAGCGCTTCAAAAACGGCCAGCGGATTACGGACTTGCCGCAAGCAGGCGGCCGTGTTGCCCCACAATCGTCCGAGCGGTTCCATCCGCTCGACGAGATCGGGATGGTTTTCCAAGCCGCCGGTGTACATCCAAGTGCCGGCCGGTGCCGCAGACAATACTTCCAATAACCCGTGCGGATAGTCAGAAACACGAACGCTCCGGCAGCAGGCCTGTAGGTCGAGATCGCCGAACAGGTCGCCGGCGAAAACCGACATTCCTGCTCGACGCGCCGACACGGCCGCTGCCCGAGCGCTCGCGCCTAGAATCGTCAAGGTGCCGTCAGAGCTTACCGCAGAAACTGTTGGCACCAGAAAATCGTTCCTTGCGGCGTTCGATAGGCCGCGACTCCGATCCGGGTGTACCCGGCATTGAGGATGTTGGCCCGATGACCGGATGAGTTCATCCAGGCGTTCAAAACTTCGGTCGGCGAGTTCTGTCCCATGGCAATGTTTTCAGCGACCGGCGCCGACGTGTGCTGCATCGCGTGATTGCGGGTCATCCATTGCGTGTGACGCCGCGCCGAACGAACCAGACCCAGGTCGACTCGTAGCGGACGAAGGCCGTAGCGGGCACGCTGGCGATTGGTGTCTTCGATCACGTTCATTTCGACGTCATGCAACTGGAGCTGCTGCTCGGGAGGAAGGGTCGTTCCAAAATGGGTCGACGACTCGGCCGGGGTGATCGATTGACCGGCCTGCGGGGCAGGGGTTGCCGGCTTCGTCGGCGGGGCGGCGGCCACAGGCGCTGGAGCGGCCGCCTTTGGCTGGGCCGGGCGAGCCACCGGCGACTGGGCCGGGACAGAGCGATAGGTTTGATATCGATACGGGGACGAGTAATACCAGCGATTCGATCGCCAGCGGCCCCAGCCCACGGATTGCACCGGGACCGCTTGCGATCGTTTCCAGACGGCCGTTTGAACGTTTCCGGCTGAGGCCGGTTTCGACTTGGCTACCACGGCATAGACAGCTTCGGTCGCATGGGCTTCGCTGGAACAAACCGCGAACAACAGCCCCATCGCCAGGGATACAAACAATGCCAGCATCGCACTCCTCCTGAGGTCGGAAAAATAAAGCGGGAAGGTCAGGACCCGCTGCACGCTGTGACACAAGTTGGTCACAGCAAGCACCGGCGGGTCGGTGGGTGCGACACGAGAATCGGCGGGATCGCGCGATCCGTCACCAGGCTCGCAAGCCGGGGGTGACGCCATCGCGGCGATGACACTCGTGCCAACATCGTCAGGCGAGACGTTGTCAGGCAAGGAGGGTTAGCTTAGCGGTGCTTCGGCCGGTTCGCCAGGGGCGCGAGGTCGATGCCCACTCGGATCAGTGCGCAGATCCTTGCAAACAAAGAATAAGCGGGATATCGTAAGGCCTCGCGAATCATCGCCTAGGACATTACCTCGTCCTACGCAGACCCCCCAATCAGCCACGAAGTAATAGCCACGACAGGCGCGGTGCATCGTGCTCGTGGCAGTTTTCGAATCAAGCCCGAAGCGCACCACGCGTTACGTGAGGCAGGTCGCATAGCATGGACCGGCGCAGCGCTTCACGATGAACTTGGTTTTCTTCAGACCCTAGAGATTACAGGAGTACGAACCATGTCGATGTTTGTTGGCGAAGCGCTGGCGGGCGAAGGGAACGAAATTGCTCACATCGATCTGCTGATCGGCAGCAAGGATGGGCCGGTAGGTGTGGCATTCGCTAACGCCTTGGCACGGCAAAGCGAAGGACACTCGAACTTGTTGGCCGTGCTGACGCCGAATCTGGCCGTGAAGCCGGCGACCGTGATGATCACGAAGGTCACGATCAAAGGCATGAAGCAAGCGGTGCAGATGTTTGGCCCCGCCCAATCGGCAGTGGCCAAAGCGGTGGCCGACTCGGTCGCTGAAAAAGTGATTCCTGCCAAAGAGGCCGAAGACCTGGTGATCGTCTGCGGCGTGTTCATCCATCCCGCGGCCGCCAACGATCGCAAGATCTACGACTACAACTATCAGGCCACGAAGATGGCGATCGCCAACGCCATGCAAGGCAAGCCGACGGCTCAGGAAATGATTGCCGGCAAGGACCAAGCCGCACATCCGTTCCGCGGCTTCTAAGCACACGGCGCGGAGTTCTTAAACCGGGGCGGACTTGGCCGCCGGGCGGCTTGCCGCGTGTTTTCGGCGGCAAGCCGCAGTCGTTTTGCCAGCCTCCGCAGTGGGCGGGTCGCGGCGGATGTCCTCCTTTTCATTGGCAATTGGGCGATGAGCAAGCCGAGCATCCTGCTGCAACTCGACACCGATCCGCAACCGAGCGTCTTCGACAGCGTCGTGGCGATCGATTCCGGTGTCGACCATTTGCTGCGGCATGGCGGCATCGCGCCTGCGGGCGTGCGCGACCTGGTTTACGGGACTATTTTTACGCGCGGCGTCGGC
>DATJTR010000645.1:0-2539 GCA_035503215.1 Pirellulales bacterium | reverse complement strand
AACAATCCTGCGACGATCGCCAACAGGAAGAAGAAAATCGCATAACGTAACATGGCTAATTCTCCACAGGTGTGGCATCAAGGATCGCTACGAATCGAAAAGCAAAGTCCATGCCAGTCGCTGCGTCGGCCGAGTTCCTGGCATCCTGCAAGTCTGCTAGGCCCTAATCTGGCCGGGGCAGGGCCAGCTTGGGCCCAAATCTTCCAGTCCCCCACGAACGGAAATCCCCTCGACCCCGGGTCTGGGACTCAATGGCGCCGCCACTCCTTGAAAACCCGGTTTTGCCCAGTCAAAAGGCGAACTCATTCACCAAAAGGGGCGTGCGCCCGGACCAAGCGTGTGAAGGCATGCCGACGAAGCCTGCGGGTATGGTCCGCCAGGCGCCGCGCGTCGGGCCACGGAGGGCCGCCCCTCATTTGGGCCAAAATTCCTTTCGCTGGGCCCGGTGATCGAGTAAAATAAGGAGCGTCCGAACCACGCCGAACGATAGCCTGCGCGAACTGAATTTGGCGACCGCGCGGCTCCCGCCGAGTTCCGTTTTGTTTCCGGTCATGTTTCCCGGATCCGCCTGTGGCAAGCGATTGTTGCGTCCTGCCTGCCCAAGGCTAAAGTAGCCCCCCACCATTGCCGGCAATTCATTCCGCCGAATTCCTAGAGAAATTCGATGATTCATCAACGCTGCCTCTCGATCGTCCAGGATAAAGCGGGGTCAAGCTGCCGGTCGTGGAGCAATCGAAATCAGGTTGGGGCTGGCTTTGGTTGGGTCTTTTTGCTCGTCACCTCGCTTACGCTCGGTATCTCGGCGATCGGTCGCGCCGACGCGCCGCAGGCCAAGGACGCATTTGCCGACGAGGTGCGTCCAGTTCTGAAGAAGTTCTGCTTTGAGTGCCATTCGACCGCCAAGCACAAGGGCGATTTGGACCTGGAGCGGTTTGCGTCAATCGAGGACGCCCGGCACGAAGTCGAGATCTGGCGCAACGTGCTCGAAATGTTGCAAAGCGGGCAGATGCCGCCGGAAGACTCGCCGCAATTGGGGGCCGCCGAGCAGCAGCAATTGAGCGCCTGGGTCAACGGGCTTTTGGACAGCGAGATTCTGGCGCGGGCCGGAGATCCGGGGCGCGTGATCGTGCGGCGTCTGAGCAATCCGCAATACAACTACACGATTCGCGATTTGACCGGGCTCGACCTGCAGCCCACCCGCGATTTCCCGGCCGACGGCGCCGCCGGCGAAGGATTTACCAACAGCGGCGATGGGCTGGTGATGTCGCCGGTCTTGTTAGGTAAATACTGGAACGCCGGCAAAGAGATCGCCGGCCACGCGGTGCTCACGCCCGATGGTTTCCGCTTTTCGCCGGCGCTGACCCGAGCCGACCAAAGTCAGGAATTGATCGCCCAGATCAAAGCGCTCTATCACAAGCTGAATGCGGCCAGCGGCGGCGATGACAGCGGCCGTCTGGAGTTTGGCAAGTATTTGGCCGCGACCGTTGCCCATCGCGATGAGGTGCTCTCGGGCAAAATGACTATCGAGCAGTTGGCGGCCGCGGTGCATCTCAATCCGCGCTACATGGAATTGCTGTGGCGAACATTGACCGAGGGTGAGGCGTCGCTGCCGCTGTCGACCATTCGCACCGCTTGGCGCAGTGCCACTCCGCAAGACTGCGACGCGGTGGCCGGCCGGATCCGCACTTGGCAAGGTCTGGCCTGGAAATTCGAGCGGATCGGCAGTTACGTACACCCAGTTTGGCAGGTAACGGCCGAGCCGACGCTGCTCGAGAGTCAAACGTTGAAACTCAAGCCGAAAGCACCGCAAGGGCAAAACGAAGTAACGTTGTATCTCGCGGCACGCGACGTGAATCCGGTCGATCACCGGGCGCAAGTCGTGTGGCGACGGCCGCGGTTCGAAGCGGCTGGACGGCCGCCGATCCTGCTCCGCGATCTGCGGCAAGTCGGCGGGCGATTCGAAGCGATGCACCGCATGGTCTTCGCCGACGCAGCCAAATACCTGGCGGCATCGCTGGATATGGCCCGCGACAACACGCTGTCCGCCGCAAGCGCGGCCGAGAAGCAGCACTTGGACATCGAACTATTGAAGCGTTGGAACGACCTGACGTCGCTGTCAATGTCGCTGGTGGCGCTCGAACCCCTCACCACGCCGGTCGAGACGGTTCCCGAAAAGCCCTCGGTCAGCGGTTGGGGGAACGACACGCCCGACAAGTTGCCGCAAGTCATCAGCAATTCTTCCGACGAACCGCGGGACGTGCCGGGACACATCGTGCCGCATGGGATGGCCGTGCATCCGTCTCCCTCGCATTTTGCCGCGGTTGTCTGGAACAGCCCGATCGACGGCCATGTGCGTTTGGAGGCCAAAGTCGTCCACGCCCATCCGCCCGCGGGAAATGGCGTGACCTGGTGGATCGAACACCGACACAACGATCGGGCAGATCGTTTGGGCTCCGACGCGATCGGATCGGGTCAGCCGGCCACGATCGCACCGGTCGAGATCGTAATTGGCAAAGGGAGCCAGATCGTGCTGGCGGTC
>DATJTR010000644.1:0-13197 GCA_035503215.1 Pirellulales bacterium | reverse complement strand
GCCGAACATCTTGGACAGCTTATTCGAGATCTTTCCGCAGGCCGAGCGGGGCTACGTCCTGCTGCTCAACCCCGAGAACGGGCAATTGCTGCCCCAGGCCATGAAGCAGCGCCGCGGCGAACCGGGAAGCAGCGTCACTTTTGGCCCGGTCAGTCGATCGGTCGCCGCGCGGGTGATGAACGCGGGCGAAGCGATTCTTAGCACCGACGCCGACAGCGGCGACAGCGGCAGCATCTTGGACAGCGGCGTCGCCTCGACCATGACCGTGCCGCTGATGGGGCCTTCGCGGCAGCCGCTAGGGCTCTTGCACTTGGAGGCAACCGACCGCGACCGGCGGTTCGTGCGGTCGGACTTGGAAGTGTTGTGGAGTGTGGGCACGGTGACGGGCCAAGCGGTGGAATTCGCCCGGGTACACGAGGCTCGATTGACTTTCGATCGCCGGCAGCGCGAACTCGACACCGCCCGCGAGGTGCAATTGCACTTTCTGCCGCGCGAGCGTCCCGAGGTGCCTGGCTACTGCTTCTTCGATTATTACCAAGCCGCGGAGGACGTGGGGGGCGATTACTTCGGCTATATGCAGTTGGCCGACGGCCGCCTGGCAATTGCGGTGGGGGACGTGGCGGGCAAAGGAGTGTCGGCCGCGCTGCTGATGGCCCGCCTGTGCAGCGAAGTGCGCTACTGTTTGGCGATTTGTCCCAGTGCCGTGGCCGCGGTCGAGCGGCTGAACACGGAGTTGGCCGACACGACGCAAAACGACCGCTTCGTGACGTTTCTCTTGTGCGTGCTCGATCCCGCGCGGCACGTGCTCGAGGTGGTGAACGCGGGACATCCTTCGCCATTGCGGCGGCGCGGGGCGACGGTCGAACGGCTGGGAATGGAAGAAGCCGGACCACCCCTGGGCTGCGACCTGGCGAAACGCTACACGGCCTTTACCACAACCGTGGCCGAAAGCGACACCATCGTTCTCTACACCGACGGCATCAGCGAAGCCCGCTCGCCGCGCGACATCATCTACGGCTCGCGGCGGCTGGCGCGCGTGCTGGCCGCGGGACCGGACAACGCCGTCGAGCTGGGGCAGCATTTGCTGTCCGACGTCGAACGTTTCGCCCATGGCCGGCCGCAGAGCGACGACGTATGCGTCGTGACGCTGGGACGCTTGCCCCAAGTGTAAGGCTCGCGGCGGCTTGCGGGTTCGTCGCTGCCCTGCTCTAGCGCGAGCCGGCCGGCCGGAGCTGGCTCTGGGCCAGGACGAATTTTTTCTGTCCGGCGCTGGACGCAAACGCCACGGTCGCCACCCGCCGCACGCCGGCCCCGCTGAGCGCGACGATTTTTCCCAAGCCGTACTCGGGATGCCGCACGATCATGCCTTGTGCGAATTCGTCGGGGGAAACGGGGGCCACGATCGAAGCTGCCGGCTCATGCAGATCGGCCGCCGTGGAGAGTGAAAAAGCCTGTGGAGTGGCCTCAGCCGGCGTAGACGTCGATGCAGCGTCGTCCGTGGGCGATGTGGCGGCGGGCAGCTCGTGAACGTCGAATTCGAGCGCGTCGGCGGACAGGTCGTCCGGCTCGACTCCTTCGGCGTCGTCGAACTCTGCCAGCACGCGGGCTCGATATTCGGATGACACCTGTGGGCCGAAACCGATCATCCGCAGTTCGTCGCGCGGCAGCTCCAGCAAAAAGGGGCTGGGGATCGTCATCCGCCGCAGACCGCGGAACTCGCGGTATTGTCCCAGGCTGAGCAGCAATTCTTCTTTCGCTCGCGTCATGCCGACGAACAACAAGCGGCGTTCCTCTTCGATGGCTTCGTCGTCGCTGCGGCTGCGTTCGTGAGGGATCAGCCCTTCTTCCAGCGCGATGATGAACACGACGGGAAATTCGAGCCCCTTTGAGGCGTGCAGGGTCATCAGCGTGACGCGGTCGGTTTCGGCGTCCCAGGCATCGACGTCGGCCACGAGCGAGGCCTCTTCCAAGAAGCCTTCCAGGCTGTTGGCACCGGCATGCCGCTCGTCGAACTGGCGGGCAGCGGTGAGTAGTTCTTCGAGGTTGGCCAGCCGCTCTTGGTCTTCCTCGTCTTCCGATTGTGCAAGCAGCACGCGGTAGCCCGATTCGTCGAGCACGTGCCCCAGAATCTCTTCGACCGGCGCGGCGGCGAGGAGCGAGAGGCGGTCGATCATGGCTACGAAGCGGGCAACGGCCACGGCCGCCCGTTTGGCCAGGCCGGCGATCAAGCCGCTTTCGCGGGCAGCTTCGAGCAGCGGCAGTCGCCGCTCGGCGGCATGCACGAGCAGCCGGTCGACCGTTCCCTTGCCGATGCTGCGGGTCGGCGTGTTGATGATCCGCAGCAAAGCGTTGTCGTCGCGCGGATTGTTGATCAGCCGCAAGTAGGCCAGCGCGTCCTTGATTTCTTTGCGCTGATAAAACTCCAGCCCGTTCACCATTTGATAGGGAATGCCGTGCTGCCTTAGGGCGAATTCGAGCGAACGGCTGAGGGCGTTCACGCGATAGAAGATGGCAAAATCGCGCGGCCGGCGGCGGCCGGCGCGAATGTCGTCGGCCATGCGCTCGGCGATCAGGTCGGCTTCGTCCTGGCCGCTGGTGTAGGCGATGAGCGACACGGGCACGCCTTCGGCGTTCTCGGTGAACAGGGCTTTTTGCTTGCGGCGGCGATTGTGGCCGATGAGCGCGTCGGCCGCGCGCAAGATGGCCTTGGTACTGCGATAATTGCGTTCGAGCTTGACGACGCGGACTTCGGCGAAGTCTTGCTCGAAATCGAGGATGTTCTGCAGATTCGCTCCGCGCCAACCGTAGATCGACTGATCGGGATCGCCGGTGACGGCCAGGTTGGGATAGTCGATCGATAGGGCCCGCACGATCGAATATTGCGCCAGGTTCGTGTCCTGGTATTCATCGACGAGAATGTATCGGTAGCGGGCGTCGAGCGCGGCGCGGGTTTCTTCGCTGCCGCGGAGCAGCTTGGCCACGTGCAGCAACAGGTCATCGAAGTCGACGGCGTTGGCCCGCAGAAGATGGTCGGCATAGAGCGGATAAACCCGCTCGATGATATGCCCCAGGGGATGACCGCTGCGAGGAGTGTATTCGGCGGCCGAAATCAGGTTGTTCTTGGCCCAACTCAGGGCATGAGCGATCCGCTCGGGGGTGTAATGGGCCGGATCGACGCCAGCCTCGTCCAGTACGCGACGGAGCATTTGCCGGCTGTCGGCGGTGTCGTAGATGGTGAAATTCTCCGCCAGGCCGACCAGGCCCGCGTGCTGGCGCAGGAGGCGCGAGCAAAAGCGGTGAAAGGTGCTCATCCACACCGGCTCGCCGGGAGCGAGTTGTTCGACGCGCTGCCGCATTTCGTCGGCGGCCTTGTTCGTGAAGGTGAGCGCCAGAATCTGCCGTGCCGGCACGCCTTGATGCAGCAGATGGGCGATGCGATGAGTGATCACCCGGGTTTTGCCGCTGCCAGGTCCGGCCAGAATCAGGAGCGCGCCGTCGCGATGTTCGACCGCTTCGCGTTGCGGCGGAGTCAACGATTCAAGCAGATGGCTGGGCAAGCTTCGGCGATCCTGAGGGCACGATCGAGCGTGGAAACACGGTACGCCAGCGGCCGAGTGGTGAAATGAACGGACGCAGTGCTGATGCAATTCAGTATACGAATCGATCCGTTTGCCTGCGAGCTAAACGCCGCTGTCTGCTAGCATGACAGCAAGTGAATTTGTGTTAGAAACGGTTCACATTTTCCGCGCTGGCGTTATATTGAGCCGCACGGTTGGCCACGAGGGCAACGACCGCTGCGGGCGCGCGATGTGAATCGCCACGGCAGACAGTCAGGCCAGGGCAGACATTCAGGCCAGGGCAGGCAGTCAGGCCAGGGCAGACAGTCAGCAGGACTGCGTGCCCTGGCTAATCGGCCGGCACGCCTGCCAAGGCACGATGCCCGAGTTTGTCGCCAATCGACGTGTCGCTCGTACGGGACTCGTCAGCGACGCGAACGTTCGCCTGGTTGTTCGCAAAACTCGAAAAAGGGAGGGAGCCCAAGATGACCCGTATTCCGCTGCGTGATATCGATAACGACGCCGACAGTCTGGCCACCCGCTTGGAAATGAGCACCGCCGAAATCGGCCTTTCGGTGCGCACCACCAACTGCCTGGAAGAGCGGGGCATCTTCACGGTCAACGATCTGTTGCACAGCACGCGTGAAGATCTGCTGTCGATCTCGAACTTTGGCGAAAAGACCTTGGAAGAGGTCTACCGTTCGCTGGAAGGAGTCGGCTTCTACCGACGCCATCGCCGGCCGATCCAGCAGGCCGTGGCCTGAGCGAGGTCGGCGCGGTCATCGCCGCGGGCAAAGACGAACTCAGCCGGTGCGTCCGCAGAGCGCGGCCACGGCAGTCGTGAGTTCGCTGGCTTCGACGGGTTTGGCCAAGTGGAATTGGAAACCGGCCTTGAGGGCTCGTTGCCGGTCTTCGCCGCGAGCGAAGGCCGTCAGGGCGATAGCCGGCAATTCCTTGACCGAGTGCCCCTCCGCGCGCAAGGCGCGGATGAGGTCGAAGCCGTCTTGCCGCGGCATGCCCAAATCGCTTACCAGCACTTGCGGCTGGAACTTGTCGACGCGTTCCAGCGCCTCGCTCACGTTGTCGACGCCCTGCACTTCGGCCTTGCAGTCGGAGACAATCCGGACCAACAGGGCCAGCGAGTCGGGGTCGTCCTCGACGACCAGGACGCGCACGCCGCTCAAATCGATCGGTTTCTCTTCCACGCGCGGCGTGGAAGCGCCCAACTGGATTTGAAACGGGACGTGAACTGGATCCAAACGAGCTCCGGCGACGGGCAGGGTCACTGAAAACGTGGCTCCTTGGCCGCGGCCGGGACTTTCGGCCTTGACCGTGCCGCCGTGCATTTCGACGAGTTGCTTGACGATCGCCAGCCCGAGGCCCAGGCCTCCGTGCTCGCGTGCGCTGCCCCCTTCGCCCTGCCGAAAGCGGTCGAAGATTTGCGGCAGCAAGCTCTCGCTGAAGCCGATGCCGTTGTCGCGCACGACAATCTCGACCAGTCGATCGCGGGCTCGAAGCTCGACCTCGACCAATCCGCCGGCGGGGGTGAATTTGACCGCGTTGGTCACAAGGTTCCAAACCACCTGCTGCAGGCGGGCCGGGTCGGCATTGACCGCACCTGCCGCTGCGTCGAGGAACTTTTCCAGGCGAACGCCTTTGGCGAAGGAATTCGGCTGCACCGCGGCCAGCGCAGCCTCGATCACCTCGGCAGGGTTAACCTTCTGTAGATTCAAGCGAATCTTGCCTGAGGTAATACGGGAAATGTCCAGCAGATCGGCGATCATGTCGGCCTGCACGCGGCCATTCCGCTCGATGACGTCCAAGGCTTTGTCCACCTCGGCGGGCGGCAATTGACCGGTCCTGGCGACTTGCGCCCAGCCGATGATCGCATTCAGCGGCGTGCGCAGTTCGTGGGATAGAGTGGCCAAAAAATCATCCTTGAGCTGGTTGGCATTTTCGACGGCTTCGCGAGCGGTGCGCTCGCTGGCAAGCAGTCGCTCGCGTTCTTTTTCGTAGCGCAGCCGATCCGTGACGTCGGCAACGATTGCCAACCGCAGACCAGGAGTCTCCTGCTTGGAGAGGTTCCAATCCGACTCAACTTGTGCCCCGTCGGCGCGCAGCAAGGTCAACATGCCACGCCAGACGCCGGCTGCACCGACGTCACGGTGAACGGCCTGGATGGTGTCACGCATGGCAGGGGCTACGAACTCGTCGATCGAATGGCCCACGATCGCTTCTCGCTCCCGGCCAAGCAGCTCGCGCATCGCGGCGTTCCCATCGACAAACGCCAGGTTTTCGTCAAGCAACGCCACGCCAATCGGCGCGTTATCAAAGACCGATTTGAAACGGGCCTCACTTTCGCGCAGGTCGGCCTCGGCCTGTCGAGCCCGCAAAAATGCATTGACCGTGGCGACCAAAACCGGGGGCTCGATGGGGTGCGTCAAGTACCCGTCGGCCCCCGATTCCAATCCGTGCACTTTGTCCTCATCTTGCGTGAACGTGGCGGATAGATGGAGGACAGGCAGGCGGACCATCGAATCCTGCGCGCGAATCCGACGGCAGACCTCGAACCCGTCGAAGTCGGGCAGGTTGACGTCGAGAACCATCAAATCGATGCCTTGACACGCTTTTTCGATGGCGCCTTGGCCATTCTCCGCTTCGATCACCGTCCAGCCGGCGCCTCGCAAGACACGGGAGGTGGAATAGCGCGTAGCAGGGTTGTCGTCGACGACCAAGATCCGCGGAATGCGTGGCGACATGGACGGCCTTTCAGACCTGCTTGTGCGGAACTTCGGGCTCGCACCTGGCGACGGCAGGCTCGAAACGAATCGGGATGATCACGGAGAATTTCGACCCGAGACCCAACTCGCTCGTCATGGCGACGGTGCCTCCCAGCAATTCCGCCAGCTTTTTGCTGAGAGACAGCCCCAACCCCGTGCCGCGCCATTTACGCTGCAGGGGCGAATCGATCTGGACAAAATCGTTAAACACCGCGGCGTGATGCTCCTTGTCGATGCCAATTCCCGTATCGGAGACGGTAAACGCCACGCAGTCTTCCCCTTCGCGGCGGGCGGTGACGACGACTTCCCCCTTTTGGGTGAACTTGAGCGCGTTGGAAATGAAGTTCCGCAGGATCTGCGAGAGCTTCTTGTCGTCGGTGAAAATCGGCGGCACGTCGTCCGGCTCTTTCAGGATGAGTGACACCGAATCGCTGGTCAACAACGGCTTGAACATGCCGTGGATTGCCGCAAACAAGTCGACCATTTCGAACCAGGCGGGCGAAATGCTGATGCGACCCGCTTCGATCTTGGCCAGGTCCAGCAAATCATTGACCATGTCGTTCAGTTCAATGGCCGAATCCTGAATGAAGCGAACCTGCTTCTCCTGCTCGGCGCTGAGCGGGCCGTCCATGCGGTCGAGCAAGAGCCGGGCGATGCTGCGGATCGATCCCAATGGCGTGCGGAATTCATGACTCATGTAAGACAAGAAACGGCTTTTCAGTTCCGAAGCTTCGCGCAGCGCGCGGGCCTTGTCGTCGAGCTCGGCATAGAGGGCGACCACGCCCTGGTTGGTTTCGGCCAGCTCGTCATTGAGTTGTTGGATCGTACGATCCTGCTCGGCAACTTTCGCGAGTAACTCATCGCGCCGCCATTCGAGCTGCTGAATTTGCTCGCGCTGGATTTCGGCGTTGCCCATTGCAATTCAGCCCGTTCCAGAGGAGTCGGCCGAAAACCGCACGACGATGACGGTCACGTCGTCGCGGCCGCGGGTGAAGTCGCGATACAAGACGGCGGCGATGACCGCTGGATGACGCCGGGCCAGTCCCGGATACTTGTCCAACGCCCAGCGGGTTTGCAACCCGTCAGAGTGCATGATCAGTAAGGTCCCGGCGGGACACTCGTAATCGAATTGCTGCAATTTCCGCACCTGCATGCCCACGGTGCCATTGTGCGAAAAAAGTCCCCGCCCGGCACTACCCCCAGCATCACGCAAGTAGCCGGCGATATTACCGACGCCCATGTACCTGAGCGCGGCCAGGTTCGGATCGATCTGAGCGGCGGCCATGGCGCCACCGCGCGTTCCCTGCAGGCGGACGTGGGCGGAGTCAAAGAGGAGTGCCAGCGGAGTGAACGGATCGCGGTCGAAGAGGGTAGTTGCTTCCCGTGCGGCCTTGGCCGCCTCGGGGCCGTGCCCAAGCCCATCGATCAGCAATACGGACAGGCAATCGGCCCGCTCCGCGACGCTCCAGCCATCGCCGCAAATCGTCTCGTCCTTGGCAGGGCGACTCACGGTACCCCAGGCAAACCGACGGCCATTCGGCACGGCCGCGGTGGGGAACAGTCGGCAAAAAAATACCGTTCCGGCCGGGCTTGTCGAGTAAAGGTCGAATTCATTCGACATCCGCTGGACGGCACCCAAGCCGTTGCCCGGCGTGCCGCCGGTCGAAAACCCGTCGGAAAGGCAGCGATCGATATTGGAAATTCCCGGGCCGCGATCGATTGCCAGGATGTCGACCCAGCCGGCCAGGTTGGCATGCAGGTGGATTTCTCCCCCCTGGGCATAGCGCAACGCATTTGTGGCCAACTCCGAAACCACGATCTGCGCTCGGCCCCGGTCCTCCTCGCTCAAGCCGGCCAACTCCGCGAATCGGCCGGCCTCTCGCCGCGCCTCGCCGACTTGGGTAGCATGGTTGATCGGAATGACGGCCTGGCGCGATTCCATGTAAACTCTCCCGCGCGGCGGCCGGGATGACCTGGCGGCTAACGTCCCAAGTGCTGATTCCACCGCGTGATGGTCACGCGAGTCCCCTTTCCGGGACTGCTTTCAATGTCGAATTCGTTCACAAGCCGTTTGCTGCCGGAGAGCCCCATTCCCAAGCCCTTTCCGCTCGTCCAGCCGTCCATCAGAGCAAGCTCGAGGTTTTCGATTCCCGGTCCCTGGTCCTGGAAAGTCAGCCGCAAGCCGGTACGGTGATCTTCGCTGAGCACCTCGCAAATCAAAACGCCGCCGCCGCCATAGACCACCGTATTGCGGGCCAATTCACTTGCCGCCGTGACCATCTTCGTCTGGTCGACCAGCGTAAACTTCGCCTCTTGCGTCAGGCGACGAACCGTTTGCCGGGCCAGAACGATGTCCTGCTCGTCCTTGACCGGAAACTGGTCAGTTTTGATGACTGCCATCGACGCCCTCCGCCGGCCGGGCCTGTCCGGCCGAGGGGCCGGAATGATCCGCTTGACTCAGATAGGCCTCCTCGGCGGCATGCTCGGCGCGCAGGTAGTCCATGCCGCGCTGCACATTTAGTGCCGTCTTTACTCCGGGCAGAGACAATCCCAGTTCGACCAAGGTGATGGCGACGGCCGGCTGCATGCCGACGACGACGGTACGGGCGCCCAAAATGCGCGTCATGCCTGAAATGTTGGCGATCATGCGGCCGATGAACGAATCGACCATTTCCAAGGCCGAAATGTCGATTAACACGCCGCAGGCACCCGTCCGTTCGACCATTTCGGTGAGATCGTCCTGCAGTCTCGTGGCGAGTTGGTCGTGCATGTCGATTTGAATGGTGACGAGCAGAAACTCGCCCATTTGCAGAATGGCGATGCGTTCCATGGAATGTTCAGGCCTGCAACTTGGAGACGATGAAGCCTGATCGTTTGAGAGCCACCGCGAGCGCGTCGGCGAGCGAGGCCTTGGTGGTGACCCCTTGCAGATCGACGCCGAGATGCACGATCGTTTGGGCGATTTGCGGGCGAACGCCGGAAATAATGCAGTCGGCCCCCATCAGGCGAATCGCGGTCACCGTCTTGAGCAAATGCTGAGCCACCAACGTATCGACCGTGGGAACGCCAGTGATATCGATGATGGCGATTTCCGAGCCGGTTTCGACGATCCGCTGCAGCAGCGATTCCATGACGATTTGCGTGCGAGCGCTGTCCAAGGTGCCGATCATCGGTAGCGCCAAGACGCCGTTCCAAAGCTTTACGACCGGGGTGGACAGCTCGAGCATCTCCATTTGCTGGCGATTGATGACTTCTTCGCGGCTTTGCTGGAACGCGCGGACGGTCATCAGGCCCATCCGGTCGAGCAATTCGCTGGCGACCAAAATCTCGGCAGAGAGAGACGCGGCGTCTTTACTCAGTTCGTCGCTCAGTCGCTGAAAAAGCGGCTTCTTGAACGAAAAGATGAAAATGGCCGTCTCATCGGAAGAAAATCCTTGCGCAACGCGGGAACGCGACATCGCTTCGAGAAATTCGCGAATTGGCTGCCAGGCCGGGCCCTCGCCGCTGAGGTCGCCACTTTGCACGGACCGCTGCAAAAGCCCGACGAACTCTTTAGCTTGTGCGAACAACTCGGTGTCGTTGACCCGATTTCGCCCGGCGCCGATCTTTGCCTTTAGATCGACGATCCATTCTTTGACCAATTCGTCTTCATGCTTCTTGAGAATCGCTGCCAGGGATGTCTGCGACTTGGCCATTCTTGAACCTTACCAATCGACTGAATGTTCCAGGACACGCCGGTACCATGATACACGAACGAGCGAAGAAAAGGGGGGATCTGGAAGCGACGGCCCTCGGCGCTTGCGGACTGCCGCCGACGCTCGGTCGGCGGCAGTCAAAACGTCAAGCCGCGGCAGGAGGGGCGACTGGCCGCTGGGCCTCGGCTGCCCGAGGCGAATTCGGGCGGTTACAATAGGTGCCACACGCGGGTTGCGCGCCGAGCGGAGGAGCGGCGCGGTTCCCTTTCAGCGGAGAACCACGGTTGTCACGACGCTTTCGCTTCTACGAAAAGAAACGCGGAGATCGGCGCACCGGTTCGAAGCAATTCGGCAACGTGGGCGAGGCGCTGTTCTTCGGTTTCTTTCTGCTCGTCGGCTGCCTGGCGCTGTGGGCGATGGGAGTGTTTCTGATCGTGCCGGAGTGGCGTGCCAACCGCCACTTCGTCGAAACGACCTGCGTCGTGCTGCACAAGGCCGTCGGCCAGGCGGGGGAACCCGAGAGCCAGCGCTACCGGCCCGAGATCGAAATCGAATACAACGTCGACGGGCAAACCTTCCGGCCGACCATTTACGACGCCACGGGCATGTACTCGGTGAGCCGTGCGTCGGCCGAAGAGGCCCTGGCCCGCTTCGAAGTGGGCAAGGAATATCCCTGCTGGTACGACCCGATCGATCCGGGGCGGGCGGTTCTGGTGCAGGGCTACAGCGGCTGGCTCTATTTAAGCCTGCTGGTGCCGGCGTCGTTCATCGCCATCAGCACGCGGCGACTGATTTATATTTGGCTGAATTGGGGGACCTCGGCCGAGCGGCGGAGCATGATGTCGCGCCGGGCCGGAGAATTGGAGTTCTTCGAAGAATCGCGGGGCAAGGCGCTGGCGAACGTGCCATCGGACACCAACTGGACGAACAGTCCTGGCACGCATCTGGCCTATCGGCTGCCGATCGCGACGACGCCCGGCTGGACGCTGTTTGCGCTGCTCGCGGCGTGCCTGGTGTGGAACGGAATCGTGGCGACGTTCGTGGTGATGGCCGTGCGGACGCACCTCGTGGGCGAGCCCGATTGGCTGCTGACCGCGTTCGTCGTGCCGTTCGTCGTCATCGGCATGATGCTGATCGGCTTTCTGGTGCGGCAAGGGTTGATCACTGCCGGCGTGGGAGCGACGCGCCTGGAGATTTCGAACCACCCGCTCTACCCGGGGGGCGAATACGAGGTGCTGATCTCGCAAGCGGGCAGGTTCCAGCTGACTTCGCTGAACGTGTTTTTGGTTTGCCAGGAACGGGCGACCTACCGCCAGGGCACCGATACGCGCACCGATACTTGCACGGTGTATCGAGAGTGCTTGTACACGGTCGAGAATGTCGCGCTGGAAGATCACAAACCGTTCGACGGCCGCTGCCGGCTCGTATTGCCGGCCAACGCCATGCACTCGTTCAATTCCGATCACAACGAGATTGGCTGGAAGCTGGTCGTGCGGGGTTCGGCGGCCAATCGGCCCGACTACGAACGTGACTTTCCGGTGCTGGTTCATCCGCCGGCCGTCGAGAGTCCGCCCGAATGAGCCAGCCGCAAGTCGAGCTCGAGTTGGCCGGCGACCGGCGGCAGTATCAGCCGGGCGAAACGCTGAGCGGCCATTACCGGTTGCTGGGGGTGACCGCCCGCGAAGTGCGGGCGGTCGAACTGTCGGTGTTGTGGTACACCGAGGGAACCGGCGACGAAGATCTGGCCGTGCATTTCTTCGACCGTTTCGAACCGGCGACGCGGGCGATCGAAGTTTGCCAGCCGCAGTATTTCGGCACGCAATTGCCGGCCAGCCCGCTGAGCTACGCAGGGCAAATCGTCAAGATCTTTTGGTGCGTGCGGGCACGGGTGTTTTTCACGCAAGGCAAGGACCTGATGGTCGAATTGCCCATCGTGCTCGGCGCCGTGGCGGCGGCCAAAGAAGTGGAAGAATGAGCGATCGAGTGATGAGCCCCGACCAAAATATCGCCGCGCACAATCCGTTCGCCACGCGACGCGTGCGGCCGGGGGCGATCGATTTCATCTTCCCGCCGGGGCTCAGCGCTGCGCACGTGGTCGATCGCCTGGCCGGCCATGCCTGGCGTGGACAGATTGTCGGAGCACACGGCAGCGGCAAATCGACCTTGCTGGCGGCGCTCGCGCCGGCGATTGCGGCGCGCGGGCGGCGTATGTACACGATTGCCTTGCACGATGGCCAGCGGCGTTTGCCTGAGCAGACGGAGCTCCTGGGCGATCTGGACGAACAATCGCTGCTGGTGATCGATGGCTACGAGCAGTTGGGTCATTGGGCGCGGTGGTGGATAGGGCGTGCTTGCCGACGGCAACGGTTTGGGCTGTTGGTGACTACCCACCGACCGGTCGGTTTGCCGAGCGTATTCGAGACGCAAACGACGGTCGCCTTGGCTCAGTGTGTTGTCGCCGGTTTGACCGGCGGAGTCGCGACGATCGACCGCGCCGAGATCACCGCACTGTTTGCCGCCCGAAAAGGCAACCTGCGCGAGCTACTGTTCGATTGCTACAACCTCTATCGCCGGCGCGACGGCGACGCCGTGGCAGCACGGCCGGCCGGTTTGTGAACATTTCTCCACGGCGGCTTGAAATAGTTTCAAGTTGCTCGCTCCGGGCCGCCCTGAACCAGGGAAAACGCTCGGGAAAACCGCGGCGATTCGCCATTTTGGCGGTGGCCAAATCGATCTGGCCCGGCAATTGCATTTAGCTCGACGGCCGCCGCGAAGCGTTGGCATGTGACCAGTCGTGTCGGCGATTCCGCCGGCCGGTGACTTTTCAGACGCGAACATACCGGGCGACACATCCTTGGCCCGGCTCGGCGAGTGCGAATGCGCTGCGGCCGAGAGAGCATAGATTCAATCGATTGCAGTTCGGGGACGGCGATTGCGCGCAAGCAGGGTTCGGTTTATGCGGAATATGCAGGCGATAAGGACCTGAAGGAGGCCGGAACGGCCGGCGATCGCACGACTGCGGCGACCCACCGCATGGTCGTGGATGGGAATCGTGGCCTAGAGTTTTCGAGACGCGGGGCGAGTCGCGCCAGAACGCACGGCCCGGCGCCCGGAGAAAAGAAGACGCAGGGGTGCGAAGGCCGCAGACTTTGAGGAATCGGTGCG
>DATJTR010000643.1:0-4356 GCA_035503215.1 Pirellulales bacterium | reverse complement strand
CCGTGCTGTGGTCGCAAATGAGCCGCGAGCAAAGGTCACGAATCACGGCCCTGGCCCAGCAAACCCACCCGGGCCAGAAACCAAGCGACGATGCCTATCATCTCCACCAGGCCAAGCAACTCGCGGCCTTGGGGGGCTGGCGCGGCAGTTTATGGGCCGGCGATGCCACTGAGGATCGCAGCGCTTATTTCGTTCCCGAGCCGCACACCGATTCGATCGTGTGCGTGCTCGTCGAGCGGCTTGGTCTATGGGGCCTGGCGTTGGTGTTGGGGTTGTTCGTGGCTCTGGTTTGGCGCGGGCTGGCCGTGGCCTTGGAAACCCGCGAGCCGTTCGGCCGGCTCGTGGCGATCGGCATTGCCACGCTCTTGGCTGTGCAAATGCTGATTAACACGGGCATGATGGTCGGCCTGCTGCCGATCACCGGGCTGGCCTTGCCGCTGGTGAGTTACGGCGGTTCGAGCTTGCTGGCCAACGCGCTGGCGCTCGGCCTGCTGCTGAACATCGGCCTGCGTCCGGGCTATGAAGTGACGAACGAACCGTTCCGTTTCGCCGAGTGACGACGGCTGTCGGCCGCTCATTTCCGTTTGATTGGCACGAGCCGCACGTCGTCGAGCGACAGTTCGCCCGTCGCCCCGCAGAGCCCGATGAAGACGTTTGCCTCGCGGGCTTTTGGCGGAACTTTGAACCGTTCGACGTCGCGCTGCCAATCGAAGGTGCCGCTCCAGGGGCCCAGAAAATGGGCCGCCAACTGCCGCCGCTCCTCGTCGTAAAAAACGATCATCATGCGGGCCACGTCCGTGGTGCCGGGACCTTGGTGAATCGCGATCCCCTTGGCTCTGGCCGATAGTTCGATCTCCTGCACCGCGCGGCCGTCGATCGCCAGTCCTTGCAGCATTTGCGCTCCGCGGCCCGGCTCCTTGTTCTTGAAGGTGATGTAATGCTCCCCTTCCGGGGCACGCGGATCGGTGACCAGCGTGAGCTGCCGCTGATAGTGCCAGCCGACCGGAACGCCCTCCGCCGCTTCCTCGAAGCCACTATTATGGAGTTCGGGATTCGTCGGATCGGGCTTCACCTCGCGGGCGTCCTCCGCCTTACCGGTCATCGGCACGAACAGCGTCGGCAGCAGGGCGATCGATTTCAGTTTTCCTTCCTGCTTTTCGAACTGATAGAGCGTCTGTTGATAACGCTGGCCGACCGGGACGATCATTCGTCCCCCCTCGCGTAGTTGATCCACGAGTGCTTGAGGCACCTTCTCGGGCGAGCAAGTGACGATGATCTTGTCGAACGGCGCCGCCTCGGCCCAACCCTGGAAACCGTCGCCGACGCGGGTGTGAACGTTCTTGTAACCCAGCCGCTTCAGAGTGCGAGCCGCCTGCTCGCCCAATCGCTTGACGATTTCGATCGAATAGACGTCCTTGACCAACGGGCTGAGGACCGCGGCCTGATAGCCGCTGCCGGTGCCGATCTCCAGCACTTTGTCGCTAGGCTGCGGATCGAGTTGTTCGGTCATGTAGGCCACGATGAACGGTGGCGAAATCGTTTGCCCGTCGCCGATCGGCAGCGCCATGTCGAGATACGCATTCTCCCGTTCGGAGACGGGCATGAATTCGTGGCGCGGGGTCGCGCGCATCGCGTCGAGCACGCGCTCGTTCGTCACTCCGGCCGCGGCAATCTCGTGCCGGACCATGAACAGGCGAGCGACTTCCAAATCGGTCGCTGCTTTGGCGGCCGCCCGCGCGGGAATGGCTGCCAGAAGTGCGGCAAGCAGTGCTGCGGCGAGGGCGTTTGGCCGGTGCATGTCGGGAATTCCAGCGTCTTGACTCGGCTCGGGCTCGTCTGCAGCCGGGCGTAAACCTTGATTTTCGTTCATCCTTGAATTCCCGGCAACGGTGTGAAACACTAGTTTCCGGCGGCCACGAAGCCTTCGATCGAAACAAGTCTGCCGCCGCACGAGCCACCGGCCTGGGCCAACCAACAACGCTGCGGGGTGAGAATATGCGGGTCAATCGCGTCAAGCGGATTTTGCAGTCGGGGAAACCCTCCTTCGGTACCTGGCTTTCCTCCGGCGATCTATTTGCCAGCCGCATGCTCGCCCGCCTGGATTTCGACTGGCTGACCCTCGATCTGGAACACGGTCCGATCGACTGGTCGCAAGCCGCGATGATTTTTGGCGCCATCGCCGACGCCGGCGGAGTACCCTTGGCCCGCGTGCCGCGCGGCAGCCACGACCACATCAAGCGCGTCCTCGACGGCGGCGCATGGGGAATCGTAGTGCCGATGGTCGACACGGTCGAACAGGCCAAGATCGCCATCGCCGCCGCCAAGTATCCGCCGATCGGCAACCGGAGCCTCGGCGGCGGGATGCACGCCATGAATTTCGATTGCTCGTCCGCCGAGTATTTCGCGCGAGCGAATGAAGAGATTTTGGTGGTGCTGCAAACCGAAAGTCCCACCGGCGTGAAAAACGCCCGGGAGATCTACAGCTTGCCGGGCGTCGACGCCATCTTCGTCGGTCCCGTCGACCTGCGTGCCCAGATGCGCTCGCCCGACGGCCAGGAAGCCAGCGACGCCGAGTTCGAAGCGACGCTGGCCGAAATTGTCCGCATCGGCAAGGAGACTGGCACTCCCACCGGCATGCACGTGATGAGCGCCTCCGCGGCGCTCGATCGCGCTCGCCAGGGAATGCAATTCATCGCCGTCGGGAGCGAATTGCGGATGATGGCCGAATCCGCCAGCGGCATCCTGAAGCAACTGCGTCCCGAGGGCCCGCAGAAGGAAGTCGTCCGCTACTAACGCCGATGATTCTCTTTCCGCGAAAAGACGTGCTCGACCGCCTGCGGGCCAAAGTTGCCGCCGGCCAGCCGATTCTCGGCGGCGGCGCCGGCACCGGAATCAGTGCCAAACTCTCGGAAGCCGGTGGCATCGACCTGTTGGTGATCTACAACTCGGGCCGCTTCCGCATGGCGGGACGCGGCTCGCTGGCCGGCATGATGCCTTACGGCGACGCCAACGCCATCGTCCTGGACATGGCGCGCGAAGTGATTCCGGTCGTCTCCAAAACGCCGGTTTTGGCCGGCGTCTGCGGCACCGACCCTTTTCGCTTGATGAAGTTGTTTTTGCCCGAAATCGTGCGGGCCGGCTTCTCGGGCGTGCAAAATTTTCCCACGGTCGGGCTGATCGACGGCACCCTGCGGCAAGGGCTGGAAGAGACCGGCATGGGGTATGGCTTGGAGGTCGACTTGATCGCCGCGGCCCACGAGATGGACCTGCTCACCACGCCCTATGTGTTCGACCCCGATCAAGCCGCGGCCATGGCCCAGGCTGGGGCCGACATTCTCATACCGCACATGGGGCTGACGACCAAGGGGACGATCGGCGCGACGACGGCCCTGTCGCTGGAAGAATCGGCCGGGAGGGTGCAGGCCATGCACGATGCCGCCAAGCGGGTGCACAAGGACGTGTTGGTCCTGTGCCACGGCGGTCCGATTGCCGAGCCGGCCGATGCCCAATTCATCCTCGATCACACCGAAGGAGTGGTCGGCTTCTATGGCGCGAGCTCGATGGAACGCTTGCCGGTCGAGCCGGCCATTACCGGTCGCGTGCGCGAATTCGCCGCCCTGCGCCTCAGCCGCTGATCACCTTACCAGCGAGCGTTGCCCACAGGGCGAAAGCGAGCGGCGTGAGACCTCGCGAAGCGAGGGTCGAGCGCAACAACACTGCCCAGCGAGCGTTGCCGACAGGGCACAAGCGAGCGGCGTGAGGCCCGACGAAGGAGGGGCCGAACGCAACATTATTGCGTTGCCGACAGGGCAAAAGCGAGCGGCGTGAGGCCCGACGCAGGAGGGGCCGAACGCAACATTATTGCGTTGCCGACAGGGCAAAAGCGAGCGGCGTGAGGCCCGACGCAGGAGGGGCCGAGCGCAACATTATTGCGTTGCCGACAGGGCACAAGCGAGCGGCGTGCGGCCCGACGCAGGAGGGGCCGAGCGCAGCAACACCTTAATGTCGCGCCGTGCCGTCGCTCTGCCGCCAGTCGATGCTCTGCTTCGGCGGATCGGTCTCGAGCTTGGCCATGCCTCCCATCCCGTCGTTGGCTGCCCCGCCGCCGGTCGAAACCGGCATGGTGGTGGGTGCGCCCGCGCCCCCCTGCGCCACGTTCGCTGCCATTCCCGGGTGCGCGGCCGAGGGACCGATCGCCACGCGCGTGACCACTTTTTCTTGGGCCATGTGGGTTTGGGTCACCGGCACGTTTTGCGTGATCTTCTCAGGAACCACGTCGACCTTGGTGACCGGAATCTTCACCGTCTCCGACCTCGTCTCGTAACGCGTCGTCGGGACGAGGCGATAGGCCGTGTA
>DATJTR010000642.1:0-4125 GCA_035503215.1 Pirellulales bacterium | reverse complement strand
CTGAATTGGACATAAATTATCCCACAGATGGACATGTTCTTTCCATTTTCCAGGACTTTCCAGTTGCGTCGAGATGACTGCCGCCTTCAGGCCAACTATCAGAGCCGCCTTGCGCACCTGTCTGTCGCGCGGGCACGGGGGACGCCGTACGACCACCGTTGCAACTCCGGTCAATCGATCGACTGCCAATAGCGAGGACATCGGAGTGGACGAAACGGCATAGCGTCGTTCCCACCGACTTCGAGTTTCGCGTGGCCACGCTGCACTCAAAATTCCGTCGCCACCAGGGTGTCATAGTTTCAGGGCGGCCCAACCGCGGCGTAAATCCGCCGGTTGATCGTCAAGCTGGCCCGCGAGAACCGCTGGGACTACAGCCGGATCGTGGCTGAATCGAGAAAACGGGCGACTGCTAGCCTACTTATTCAACTGCCAGAAGTGGACCTGGCCGGCGGCGTCGCCGGACAGCAAGGTATGGCTGTCGGAGGAGACGGCGACGCTTGTCGGCAGCGCATCGCATTCGAAGTATTGCGGCGATCCGCCCGACGCGTTCCAGAGCGCGATCTTTCGGTCGCGGCCCGCGCTTGCCAGGCGGCCGTCGGCCGCGAAGGCCAGGGCCAGCACGCCGCCCGACAGCTTGCCGTAGTAGCCGGCGGGGCGCGACGGAGTATGGGGTTCACGCAACGTTACTGTCGGCCAGCCGTCTTCGGCGTCCCACCAGATGAGC
This sequence comes from Pirellulales bacterium, assembly GCA_035503215.1. Lineage (GTDB taxonomy): Bacteria > Planctomycetota > Planctomycetia > Pirellulales > PALSA-1355 > DATJTR01. Next base: position 3,401 of record DATJTR010000642.1, on the reverse strand, counting down.
TTGCCGTCTTCGCCACCGGAGGCCAGCACTCGGCCGTCGCCGCGCCAGGCCAACGCCCGCACCGCAGCCGTATGCTCGGAGAGCGACAGCAGAATGCCGCCCGAGGCCGGATCCCAGAGATGAATCCCGCCGGCGCGATCGGCGGTGGCCAATTGCTTGCCGTCGGGACTAAAGGTGATCGATGTGATCCAGTCGGTGTGACGCGCCAGCTTGTAGCGGAGCTTGCCGTCGGTCGTCGAGTAGACCTTGATGACTCGGCCGCTGCCGCCCAAGGCCACGAGCTGCTGGTCGGGGCTGATGTCGGCGGCCAGCACGGCGTCGACCTCGTCACCAATCTCGGCGAGCCTGCGGCCGCTGGTCACTTCGTACAGCACGACCTTCCCGAGCTGCACCGGCTGCCCGCCGGCGACCAGCAGCAGTTTGCCGTCGCGGCTGAAGCGAAGGACGTTGACCTGGCCTTCGGGAAACGCGAGCACGCCCAGCGGCTGCTGAGTATCGGTTTTGAACAGCCGAATCTGTTGCTGGCCGGCCGCCGCGGCCAGCGGCGCCCAGGGGCTCGCTGCCAGCGACACGACCGGCAGCGGCCGACGGGTCTGCGGCACGTCGACCGGCGGCAGATCGCCGGGCATGGCCGGTGGACCCGAGGGCTGGCCGATGCTGCCGGCCGACGGCTTGAACGAAATGTCGCGGGCGGCGGCCAGCGATTTGCTTCCGGCCGAATCGCGCAGCCCCTGCTCGATCCAGGTGCGAATCAGCTCGATCTTCGCCGGCTCAAGCGGCGGGCTGTTGGGCGGCATGCGGGCGGCCGGATCGTCCTGCGTGATCGCCTCGTATAAGAGACTGGTGCTGGGCCGGCCGGCCACGACGACAGGGCCCGAACTTCCCCCTTTGACAAGCGTGGCGAACGTCGACAAGTTCAGATCGCTCTTCTGCTCGTCTTCGCCGTGGCACTTGAAACAATGCTGGCGGAAGATCGGGCGAATATTGTCTTCGTAAGTGATTGGCGGATCGGCAGCGCGGGCGAACGTGGGAAGCGCTAAGACGACGAGCAGGACGATGCGGTGCAGCATGGCGAGTGAGCAGAGCTGTGATACCTTACCGACCTGGCCTCTCGCCCGCAAACCCCTCTCGCACAAGAGGTGCCTGGTGCGGCGAATCGCCTGGCGGCGCAATGGCTAGTGGTTGAACATGAACTCCGTCGAGTTCAACAGACTCCAGAAAATGTCGTCATAGACACGGCGGTTCGCCGGCTCGGCACCGGCAAGTTCCAGCATCAAGGAACGCTCTTCGGCCGAAGGTCGGCGCGAAAGCGTGCGGATGTAAAGCTCTTCGATGATCTCACCGGACGGGGCCTTGGCGGCAAGCAGGTTGGGAACGACTGAGCTGGCGCCGACTTCGCCTTGCACGGTACTTCCGACCATCAAGTGCAAGACCTGCGAGAGCGTTGGTTCGGGTTTGGTTTCGCAGGCGCAAATCGAGCCACGCTTGGAACGCCCGAAAGTCGCGAAGAATGGGTCACCCGCATTGGGTTGCTCCGTCGAGCCCGAACGCGGGTAGAACTGCACGGCTTTTGTTCCCGGCGGGAATTGCGGCAGCCCGCGAGGCACGCCGGTGGCCTGGGTGATCGCGTCCAGCAGCACGTCGGCCCGCAACCGTCGAAGACCGGCCCGCGAAAACTGGCGATCGTCACCCGCGTTCGTGGCATTCGGCTTGGTCGAGAGCTGGTAAACGCGCGACGTGCAGATCTCGCGGATCAGAGCGCGGAGGTCGAACTTCGAATCGACCAGATGCTGAGCCAGCGCGTCCAGAAGCGGCTTGTTGGTGGGCGGATTGCTGACTCGCATGTCGTCCAGCGGCTCGATCAATCCGCGGCCCATGTGATGGGCCCAGATGCGGTTAGCCAGGTTGCGGGCGAATAGCTCGTTGGAAGACGACGTGAGCCAGGCGGCGAGTGCCTGCCGGGGATCGGTACCGGCGGGCACGGGCGCTTCGCCGCCGAGCACGCGGGCGGGCATCGGCCGGTCGTCAAGCAGATGCCGGGCGGGCGGGGCCGAACCGTCGTTGTAAATATAGAACTCGCGAGGTTCCGAGCCCGATTTGCGGCGAACGCCGGTGAACAGGCTGACGAAGCCGTAGTAGTCGTCCATCGTCCAGCGGTCGAAGGGATGGTTGTGGCACTCCGCGCACTGGATCCGCACGCCGGTCAACAACTGCGAGAAGTCGGCCGCGAACGTCTTGGGCGTGAACTTCGGAGCGTGCACCAGCATCGTGTACAAGTTCGCGGGACCTTCAGTCAGATTGCTGCCGGTGGCCGTGATCTGGTCGGCCACGAACTCGTTGAGCGGACGGTTGCCGGCGATCTGCGCATGGATCCAATCGTAGTACGCCTGGGCGGCCTTGACGTCGGTCGCGACGGGAGCATATCCGCTGCCCATCAGCCGGACCGACTCGGCCCAGAGCCCCGTCCACAAATCGGTAAACCCGTCGCCCGCCAACAACTCGTCCACCAAGCGCGAGCGCTTGTCACCGTCCGGGTCGGCCATGAAACGGCGATACGCGTCGACCGAGGGCAAGGTGCCGGCCAGGTCGAGATACGCGCGACGCAGAAAGGTTTCGTCATCGCACAGCTCCGAGGGCAACAGATGAAGCATCTGGAGCCGCTCGTAGACCAAATGATCGATGTAATTGTTTTCGGGCGGATTGGTCCACTCGTAACCGGCTTCGTCGGGAAGCACGATTACTTCCGCACCGATCGTGAAGCGGTTAAAACGGGCGAAGACGAACGTGTCGCCACGCTGGCCGGCGGCGACGCGGCCAGCGACGTCGATCGTGGCCGTGCTCGGGCTGTTCGAGAAGTAACGTGCCAGATCCGTCACGTCGCGGCTCGTGCCGTCGGAATAGCGCGCAACGACCTTGGCCTGTTGCTCGATTCCGGCCCTGGCAAACACCATTCGCTCCGGCTCGAGCGTGATTTCGACGGGCTCGGGCACCGGGCCTGCATCATCCGGCGCGCCGGCCTCGATCCAGGAGGCAAGCGTGCGATAGTACGAACTGTCGGCCGCGAACAGCCGGCCGCCGGTATGCGGCACCTGGCCAGTTGCCTTTAACAGCAACAAGCTCTTCTCGGGCAGCGCCAGGTTCACCCGACGGCCGACCATTTCTTCGGTGATGCGGAAATAATCGCCCTTGGGGTCGTAGCCGAATAGCGACAGCATAAACCCGTCTTTGCCGCGGGCCGAACCGTGACAGGTGCCCGCGTTGCAGCCCGCGCGGAAAAGGACGGGCATCACATCGCCGCGGAAGCTGGGAGCCGAGGGCGCGGAGGCGTCGGCGGGAGTCGCGGCTGGGACAAGAATCGGCCGGGACAGAAGGAGTGCAACGCCAAGGCCGACGATGATCGA